>JANNRY010000068.1:0-14929 GCA_031401935.1 Betaproteobacteria bacterium
ACGCCGCGGACTTTGGCGGCGTAGACCTGAGCCAACTGCCCACCCTGTCCAGCGGCGATACGCCCGCCGAGAAAATGGCGGCAACCGAACGCTTCGCTCGATTTCTGCGCCTGGCCGCCTATGCACGCCTCAAGCGTGACCTGGCTGGCGGCTCGGACGACCTGATCAGCATTTTTGAGGCCAACGGGACGGGTGATCTCGACAAGGCCTATCCGCTTGTCGCCAAGCTCACGCGCCATTGCGAGCGCTTCCTGCAAATGTGTCCGTGCGGCGGCCATGTCACCCTGGCCCATGCACGCGAGCCCCAGCGGCTGCAGCGCCACCGCGATCCTGCGTTTGTTGCCAATTTCACGGGAGATGGCGAGGCTTTCTTCAAGATACCCGCGTGCGTCGTCGTAATGACCCATCAACACGCCGATCCATCCGGCATCAAGCAGCCCACGGCAGCGCGCCATGTTGCGCTCGTCCGCGCCGTCACGCGATAGCGCTTCGACCGTCATTTGCTGACCAAGCCCCAGAAAACCGCGCGTGATCCAGTACGGCTTCAGTGCCCATACCAGCCGCAACCCTGGCGCGGCACCTTGATCCACGCGGCCCGCCCATGCGTGCGCAGCCAACAAATTTTCACGTTCCAAATCAAGCCGCAAAAGCCACCCGCCCTGATCGGCGCCAGCCAGCTCGGGCCGCGCCTGTTCCGCAAGGGCTAAGTAAAAGCTCAGGTGCCGGGTGCGTGCGCTATTTTCTTCACCAGTTTTGTGCAGCCGTTCCTGTGCGTACTGTCGAACCGTTTCCAGCAATCGATATCTCTCGCCGCAAGGTTCCACTATCAACAGCGATTTTTCGACAAGTTGAATCAGCAGATCGAGGACCTCTGGGGACTCGCCGCCGCCTGCGCGCAAGTCCGTGCCGATAGCTTCCGCAGCGTCCAGCGTCCAGCCGCCAGCGAAAACCGACAGTTGCAGAAGCAGCGCGCGCTCGGGCGCGGAAAGGAGATCAAAACTCCAGTCAATCGACGCGCGCAGGGTGTGCTGGCGCGGCATGCTGGTTTTATCGCCACCGGTAAGTAAATTGAAGCGGTCGCCAAGACGTGCCGCGATCTGCTCGACCGACATCGCATACACACGTGCTGCGGCGAGTTCAATGGCCAGCGGAATCCCGTCGAGACGGCGGCAGATATCGGTGACTGCGGCAGCACTTTTTAGCGTGACTTGAAAAGATGGCTGCGCCGCAGTGGCGCGGTCGATAAACAATTGCACGGCTTCGTTTTGCTTGAATGCATTCAGATGATTTGCGACAGACGTTGAATCATCAGTCGCGCTGCCAATAAATGTGAGCGGGTCGGGAACGGCGAGTGAGGGCACCGGATAGGCAGTCTCACCCATCACATGCAAACGCTCACGGCTGGACGCCAACACCTGCACGGCGCGCCCTGACCGCAACAGCTTTTTGGCAAGTGCTGCACAAGCTTCCACCAGATGTTCGCAGTTGTCGAGTATGAGCAACAGTTGCCGGTCACTCACGTATTTTTCGAGCGCTTCGAGCACCGGTCGCCCGGCTTCTTCCTTGACGCCAAGCACCGCCGCCACCGCCGCCGGTACCAACCGCGCATCGGTCAACGAATCGAGCTCCACCAGCCAAACCCCATCCGGATAATCACTCAAAATTTCGGCTGCCACTTGCAATGAAAGGCGCGTCTTGCCGGTGCCGCCCATGCTGGTCAACGTCACCAGACGCGTGGTGGCCAGCAATTCCTTGAGCTCGCCGATTTCGCGTTCGCGTCCGACAAAGCTGTTGAGCTGTGCGGGCAGATTGTGTTTAGGTGTTTTTACTGTTCCCGTGTCGTTGACAGCATTGATGTCATCGTCCAGCTTGATCGCGAACCGATAACCGCGACCGGCAATCGTGGCAAGCGCATGCGGGCCAAGGAGTTTCCTCAGCGTCGATACCTGCACCTGAAGGTTATTTTCCTCGACGACAAGGCCGGGCCAAACCATCGCGAGTAACTCGTCTTTGCTAACCACCCGGTCCCGTTGCTCGATGAGTGTGATCAGCAGATCAAAGGCCCGGGCACCGACGACCGCAGACTGGCCATCGACCAGTAGCCGTCGTTCGGCCGGCCGGACTTCAACCTGACCGAAGCGGTAAATCTGTGCCAAATGCACTCCATCTGTGGATGGTTTAAGGGGAAGTTGAATTTTAACCGACGCACTGTTTCATAACTTTTAAGGACGGCTTAAGTACGGCAATACCTCTTGAGGCAGACAGTTCACCCATCGGCAAAAAACACTGAGTCGCTGTTCAACACACAAGGAGCCACACCGTGGTAACGACGCCAGAAAACGACTGGAGCACAGAATTGAAGGGTGTTCCGTGGATGCAGAAGGCAAGACCCGGCCTGCGCAAATTCAGGGAAATCAGGCAAGCCAAGGATGGCAGACCGGTGGCAGTCCCGGTAACGTCTGCGCAGAGTGCCACATCAATCCGGAGCCACAAACAGCCACTGTCACACGAAGCTCAACGGACGGAGGAAGCTGAAAGCGCCAGCGCCGAAAATGTATTTTTGATGATCGTCGTGGTGGTTCTGCTGCTCACGATGTATTGGGGCACAGCGGCAATTGTGCTGGGAACAGCCTCGAATCGGCGCAACGACGCGCCACAGATTGAAGCAACAGTGCTGAAAAAACATCGGGCAATTGCTACCGATGCACCCGAATCAAACGGGCAGTCTCGCGCCACAAATAGCAAAGACAGTGGTGCCCGATGACCCAACACGACGACAACAAGGAGTCAGAACCAATGGACAATTTAGCCCGCAGCGACAAACCCCGTGCAATCAACCGCGTCGATAACGTGATTGGCATGTTTCCCGGCATCGTACCGGGGTTAAACCAGAAGAGTGGCGGCATGAGTTTGATTGTGAGCGCTGCCAGACAGGAACTGGCGAGTTTCGAAGCACGCCTCACCACGATTGGAATCCGCCTGATTGTCAGCGACGAAACGCTTACCGAAATCGCGAAGGCAGGGCTCGACACCAAGTACGGCGCGCGGCCATTGCAGCAGGCCATTGAGCTGGAAATCGAATATCCAATCTCGAAGGCTGTGCTGAAAGGCAAATTCGTGGCCAGAGATACGATCAAGGTGCTATTGAAGGATGGAGTCGTTACGTTTGAAAAATAGTGCTACAACAAGCACTGGCGGACCTCTTGGAGCAAAAGCAGCCTGAAAGTGCCGTGGAATGGCGTTCTACATAGTTGACGCGCAAAACGCCATCAATCCCTAGCCACATTACCCAACAAACGTCAGCCGCGCCTCGGTCCCACCGCCTGCGCGTGGCAGCAAATCAAATCTGGCCCCATGCATGCGCGCGATGCGCTCAACAATCGCCAACCCCAGCCCGGCACCGGATTCGCCGCTGCGCGCGTTATCGAGCCGCGTGAACGCTTTTTTGAGCCGCTCCACTTCTTGCACCGGTATGCCGGGGCCGCGATCAAACACACTCAGAATGCTCGCGCCGTCGGTGCCCTCGCTGCCTTCCCGCCGGGTTTGAATGGTGATGTCGCCACCACCGTGTCGCGCGGCGTTGTTGATGATGTTGTCGATGGCGCGCTGCATGGCCACTGGGCGCAACATCAGCGGCGGCAATTCCGCCAGATCGGTTTTTGCAGTTACCTGCATGCGTGCGGCGCGCTCGACGGCACCAAGTGCCAGTTGCGTCAGATTCATGCGCTGCGGCGGTTCGCTCGATTCATCGCGCGCGAAATCGAGAAACTGATCGATCACCAGATTGATGTCGGTGATGTCTTTTTCCAGATCATTGCGGGTCGCCGGATCGGCGGGCAGCATTTCCAGACCGAGTCGCAGACGCGAGAGCGGCGTGCGCAGGTCATGCGAAACACCGGCCAAAAAGGTCGCACGTTCCTGATCCAGACGCGTCAGATCGGTGCGCATCTGGTTGAATGCGACTGCCACCGCACGCATTTCCCCCGGCCCCATTTCAGTGACTGGTGGTGGATTTTTCCCTTGGCCTATCGCGCGCGCGGCATCCGCCAGCGCTTCCAGTGGCTTATTGACGCGCCACAACAAAAACACCGCGCCGACCAACGATAAAATCGCGCCCAATACGCCCCAGCCAATCCAGGCAAGTGAGAAATCCTGCTCAAGCACACGGCTACGCGGAAACACCACCCAATAGTAGGAATTGCCAACCGGCAGCTTAGTGATGAGTGCCGGTGGATTGGCCAGTTTGCCATCGGCGCCGAGCTGTCGTCGCGCCGCGCGTTGGTAAACAAAAATATCGGCCTCGGGACCAAACTGTTCGCGCAGGCGTTCACGGGTGATGCGGATGGCAGGAAGATCCGGCGCAGGTTCGAGTTCTTCATTGATGCGCTGCGGCGGAATGACGCGAATGCCTCTTTCTTCGCGCAGCTTTGCCAGAAACTCCCGATGCTGCGCTGCTGGAACAACTTCAAGCGCTGTGCGGATGGTTTTCAGATGGCTGATATAGCCCGCTGCGATGACCTGTACGCGAGGCATCTGCGAGTAATACTGGAACAGCAACACCGATGCCAATTGGCTCGCGAGCAAGGCTAGCGCGATGACCAGCGCGGTGCGGGCCAACAGGGATTTCGGTATCAGCGACACGAGATTTTGATTAAACGCAAATTAGTCATGCCGCTAAGCATGTTTTTGACCATCAGGCACAAACACATAGCCCAGCCCCCAGACCGTTTGCACAAAGCGGGGATTCGATGGATCTTCACCGAGCAATTTGCGTAGCCGCGATACCTGCACATCGATGGCCCGGTCGAAGGAATCGTGTTCGCGACCGCGCGCCAGTTCGGTGAGTTTGTCGCGTGAAAGCGGCACACGTGCGTGCTCCACCAGAACCTTCAACAGCCCGAATTCGCCGGTGGTCATGGCGAGCGGCTTATCGTCGCGCAAGAGTGCGCGCGTGCCGAGATTCAGGCTGAACGGGCCAAACAGCACGACCGTGTCGTTGTCGGCCGGTGCCCCAGGGGTTGGCAGCGGTGCCTGACGCCGCAGTACCGCATTGATGCGCGCAACCAGCTCGCGTGGGTTAAATGGTTTCGACAAATAATCGTCGGCACCGCTTTCAAGACCACCGATGCGGTCCACGTCGTCGCCTTTGGCGGTGAGCATGATGATCGGGATATTGGCCTCTGCTGCGCTCGATTCGCGCAGACGGCGACAGATTGCAAAGCCATCTTCAACCGGCAGCATCACATCGAGCACCACCAAGTCATAGCGGTTGCGCGTGAAGGCGCGATCAAGTGCGGCGCCGTCGGGAACGGTGTCTGCTGCAAAACCTTGCTCAGTCAAATAGCGCTTTAACAAATCACGCAAGCGCAAATCATCATCGACAACAAGAACGCGGTGCCGGGGGAGGGTGTGTGGGTGCGGGTTGGCAGTGGTCATGGGTGCATGTTAGTGCGGTGGCGGGTGACGTGGCGAGCGGGCGATCATCCAGTTGTAAGTAAATGTTAGCAAAAGCGCTGCGTCGGCGGTGATGGTCGCGGTACCGTTACAAGCAGTTACGAAGCACACGCAACCGAACGGGATTTCCGGCGTTCTATTGGTTAACCTGTGCATGCAAATTTTCAATACCCAATTCGCCGCAGGCCAGCAGCAGTATCCGGCAGTACCAATTGAACCCAATGGAGAACACCATGAAAAAAGTAAACGTCGCGTTAGTCACAGTATTGCTTTCGGCAAGTATCGGCGCTTCAGCCGTATTTGCCCAAACGCCGCCAGAACCGTCGAAGGCTGATCGTGCGCACAAGATGCATGAGCGCATGAAGGCCGCCGACAAAGATGGCGACGGCAAAATCAGCCGTGCAGAAGCGGCAACCATGCCACGCCTTGCCAGGCACTTTGATGCCATCGATACCAACAAGGATGGATTCATCACTCAGGAAGAGCGGAAGGCGTATCGCGAGAAACAAGGTCCGCGCAAGGCAGGCTAGCATTTAGCATTGCGAACATGTTGGTGATTCAATTTCCTGTCGCGGCGGCAATGTCACTGCAACCCGTCGCCACGCCAGAGAAATTTAATCCCAAATCCAAAACCGTTTTTTGACAGGCCAATCAGCATGAAACGCGCCCTGCCGTTGTTGTTGACGTACATCGCCGTAGTGGCAGTCGCCTGCTTTCTGGCCTTCGTCGTTTCGCAGACTACTGCATCAGCACAAGTTCCGGCGCAGAAAAGTAAGCCTGCAACCGAAACCGTAAAATATTCCCTGCCCGGCACATACAAGACTGAATCTGCACTAGCGACGTGGCGCGATGCGTCACGTCAGCGTGAGTTGCCGGTCAAACTGTACTTTCCCGACACCAATGCCGCAAAGAAAGGTGCAGAAGAAGTAGCAAAATTTCCAGTGATCCTTTTTTCTCATGGCCTGGGTGGCAACCGCGAGGCAGGAATACGTTGGGCCGAGCATTGGGCAAGCCACGGTTTTGTCGTGGTCTCAATGCAGCACGCAGGTAGCGACGAAGCGCTATGGAAAGGTGCTGCACCGCGCGATTTTCCAGAAAAAATGAAAGCTGGTGCCACGCTCTCGAATCTGGGATTGCGCGTAGGCGATGTGCATTTCGTGATCGATGAAATTATTCGCCGGATTGATGCACGCGAAACGGGCTTCGTGAATGCGGATCCTAAACGAATCGGCATGTCCGGGCATTCATTCGGTGCGCAAACCACACTTGCTGTTACGGGCCAAAAAGCGCCAACGCTCGGCGGACAGTCGGGATTTGATTCGCGCATTGTCGCCGCGATTGCGTTTAGCCCCAATGCCCGCAACAAGAGCAATCTGACGCGTCAATTCGGTGATATCAAGCTGCCTTTTTTTTCTGTCACTGGCAGTGACGATGGGAGTATTCTTGGTGACGGCACCAAAGCGGAAGATCGTCGCCTGCCGTTTGAGAACATGCCGGCCGGTCAAAAGTATCTGGTCGTATTCGACGGTGGCGATCATGCGATTTTTGGCGGAAGCGAGTTTCGCCAGCGCCGGCCGGGGACGACGCGTGATACCGGCATCCAAGCTGGAGTGATGGCGGGCACGCTGGCGTTTTGGAGCGCATATTTGCGACAGGATGATGCGGCGCGTGAATGGTTAAGCCGGATCGAACAGGGCGGGTTCAAAGCGACATTGGGTGCCAAAGATATTTTTGAGCTGAAGTGAAATTAAGAGGCAAATGAAATGTTGAAGCGAATCTATTCCTTTCTCTTTGCGTTAGCGACCACCTGCGCATTTGCACAAGACAACGCAATCGGTCCCGACGGCGCGCGCCATTTGCTTGGGCGCACCGGCTTTGCGGCATCGAGCAGCGATATCCGCACCTTTGCCACGCTCACGCGCACGGAGGCGGCGGACCGACTGATTAAATTCGCGACGGCATCGACCGAGGCCGTCACTCCGCCGCCATTGTGGGTGAATGAAAGACCGATTGCGCCGGCCAAACGGCAGGCAATGTCGCAAGAGGAGCGCATGGCGGAACAGAGGCGCAACGTTGAGCATGCGTTCGAATTACGCGAATGGTGGTTCCGTGAAATGTTGAACACACCGTCGCCGCTGACAGAGAAGATGACGCTGTTTTGGCACAACCATTTTGCGACCAGCCAGCAGAAGGTTCGATTCACGCCGTTGATGTATCGCCAGAATGTGTTGTTGCGGCGGCACGCAATGGGTAATTTCGGCACGCTCCTGCGTGAGATGGGGCGTGACCCGGCGATGCTGGTGTACCTCGACGGTGCCAACAGCCGCAAGGAGCAACCCAACGAAAATTTTGCGCGTGAAGTCATGGAGCTGTTCACGCTTGGTGAAGGCAATTACAGCGAGCGCGATATTAAGGAAGCAGCCCGCGCCTTTACCGGCTGGAGCGTTGATCGTGAAACCGGCGAATTCATGTTCCGTCGCGGCATTCACGACTTCGGTAACAAGACGGTGCTGGGAGAAACCGGCAACTTTGACGGCGATCAAATCTTCGATGTGCTGCTGAACAAGCCCGAAACGGCAACGTTTATCACGCGGAAGTTATGGAGAGAATTCGTCTCCACCACGCCTGATGAGCGTGAGCTAGCAAAGCTTGCAGCCATTTATCGTCAGAGCGGCTACAGCACTGCCAAGCTGATGCGCGCCATGCTTTCGTCGGATGCGTTTTACGCGCCGGAGAATCGCGCAGCGCTGATCAAATCACCAGTCGAATTTGTGTTGGGCACGATGAAGACGTTTGAGATCGAGACGCCAAACCTGCGACCGTTCGTGCTCGCCAGCGCGCTGCTTGGGCAGAACCTATTTTCGCCACCCAACGTGAAAGGCTGGCCCGGCGGCGAGGCGTGGATTAATTCCGCCACGCTGCTTGGCCGCAAACAATTGCTTGATCGGCTCTTCAAGAACGAAGACCGCATGGATGTCGCCATGCGTTCGGTGGATGCAATGGCTGCCGCGAACGGTGATGTTGCGCCGCCCGGACGTGATGGCCGCATGCAAAGACAAATGGATCGGCAGATAGGCGGTATTCGCTGGAACCTCGACAAATGGGCCAAGGGCTTTGTCGATACTGAACGCGGCCGTAACACTGCTGGTGCTACTAGTGCTACGAGTGGGTTGTCGGAGATGACGAGAGTAGTGCTGCCGATGGCGCCGTCGCAGATGGTGGCCAGTGCCGATAACCCGGCAGACGTGGTGCGGCAGTTGGTGATTGATCCCGCATACCAACTGAAATAATTGGAGATCAATATGAACCGCCGCAAATTCTTAAGCACTCTTGGCACTCTGCCGTTGATCGGTAGCGTGAATGGTGTGACCTGGGCCGCCGCCTCCGTACCAGCAACCGCGAGCGTTGCCGCATCCACCCCTTATAACAATCTGCTCGTGCTCATCGAATTGAAAGGCGCAAACGACGGCCTCAACACCGTGATTCCGTACGCCAATCCGCGCTATGCAGAACTACGCCCAAGAATAGCAATCCCCCGCGATCAGGTATTGCAATTGAGCGATCAGGAGGGCCTGCATCCGTCATTGCAACCATTAATGGCGCTGTGGCAAAACAGGGAGCTTGCGGTGGTTCAGGGCTTGGGCTATCCCAACCCCAATCTTTCGCATTTTCGTTCGATTGAAATTTGGGACACCGCATCCAAAAGCGAGGAATATCTCGATGCCGGTTGGCTCGCGCGGGTATTCGCGCAGACGCCCGCGCCGCGCCAGTTCGCCGCCGACGGTGTGGTGGTGGGCTCCAGCGACATGGGGCCGCTCTCAGGGCAGGGCGTGCGCACCATCGCGCTGGCCGATACAGCGCAATTTTTGCGCAATGCCAAGCTCGCACAGCCGGGCAAAGACGAGCGCAATGCAGCGTTGAAACACATCCTCGCGGTGGAAAATGAAATCGTCCACGCCGCGAGCAAACTCAACGCCAATCGCGTCTTCAAGACCGAATTTCCGCGCAACGGCTTTGGCAATCAGGTGCGCACCGCCGCGCAACTGGTCGCAAGCAACGCCGGCATGGCCACGATTCGGCTCACCTTGTCCGGCTTCGATACGCACGCAGGCCAGCTCGGCACGCAAGCGAATTTGCTGAAGGAGTTGGCTGAAGGAATTAGCGCGTTGAAGTCGGCGTTGCTGGAATTGAATCGCTGGGATTCCACGCTGGTGATGACCTACGCTGAATTTGGCCGTCGCCCGAAAGAGAACCAGAGCGGCGGCACCGACCATGGCACCGCGAACGTGCACTTCGTTACCGGTGGCAAAGTGCTCGGGGGAATTTATGGGCAGCCACCAGAATTGAATCGCCTCGATGGCAGCGGCAATTTGCCCTTCGCCGTCGATTTCCGCAGCATGTACGCCACCGTGATCGACAAATGGTGGGGGCTCGATTCGAGCAAAACGTTGCAGGGAAAATTTGCATCGTTGCCGTTTTTGAAAGCCTGAGCGGCGCGGCGTATTTAGCGGTAAGTTTTGTGTCTCTAGCACTGGCGGGGCTTTTAGGCTGAAACTATCTGTGAAAGCGTCCCAATGCTAGAGATTCAATGACCCCGAGGACTATGGGCCTTCTAGCTTAAGCACCGCCACGTAGCGAGATTGCCGTTGGGTTGTGCCGCTTATAATGGGTGCCGTGAATCTACTCGCTCTCGAAACCTCCACCGAACGCCTTTCCATCGCTGTCCTGCGCGGCGGCGAATCGTTTGCGCGCGACATCGATGCAGGGCAGCGTCATTCAGAGCTGACTTTACCGTTGCTAAGCGAATTGCTGGCAGAGGCCAAACTTGCGTTGCGTGATTTTGATGCTATCGCGTTTGGGCAAGGCCCCGGCTCGTTCACCGGTGTGCGCATTGCCTGCGGGCTCGCGCAGGGCATGGCGCTGGGCATCGGTAAATCGTTGGTGCCCGTTCCCACGCAGATGGCGTTGGCTGAGCAAACAGGTGCGGATCAGGTAATCGTCGCCATCGATGCGCGGATGGGCGAGATTTATTTTGCGGCTTATCAGCGCGACACCGCTATTGCAACCGGATGGCAGGCGGTGATTGCGCCGATGCTGGTGAAGCCTGAAGCGCTGCCGTCAATTAATGGCAAGTCTTGGGTTGCAGTGGGCAGTGGTTTCGATGCGCCTTCGCTCAATGATCAATTAATCGCGCGATACGGCGACCAGATTGCGAACGTGATCCATGGCGTATTGCCGCGTGCGCTTGATGTCGTGCGTATCGCCGCGCGACAATTGGAGAACGCCGGGTTGGCAAGCGCGATTGCACCCGAACACGCTGCGCCACTTTACCTGCGCAACAAAGTCGCGATGACGATCGAGGAGCGTCGTGCGCATCACGCGCAACACGCCCACCACGATCCCCACGCCGCCAAAGCTGGCGCGGTTTGGTAATCATGAGCGCCGTACTTTCAACACCATCGGTTCCGGTGTCCTTTCTTGCCTTGCGCGAGCGTGATCTCGATGTGGTCGCCGCGATTGAAGCGGACGTATATGTGTTTCTGTGGACGATAGGCAATTTTCGCGATTCGCTTTTGAGCGCCTATGAATGCTGGGCGTGCTGGACGGGCAACGAATTGATCGGTTACGCCGTTGTGATGACCGCACTTGAGGAAGCGCATCTGCTCAATTTTGCATTGGCCAGCCGATGGCAGCGGCGTGGGATAGGCGGCGAATTCCTGCAATTTTTGATTGACCGCGCGCGCGCCTCAAAGCGCGAAATGCTTTATCTCGAAGTGCGGCCTTCGAATGTGGCGGGCGTGCGGTTGTATGAGCGGTTTGGCTTTAAACAGTTGGGCATTCGCCGCGATTATTACCCTGCGATGACGGGCCGTGAAGATGCCTTGTTTCTCGGACTGAACCTCGCGCAAAGTGTTTTGTGACAATGCGTACGTTTGAAGATTTTCTGCGCGAACTCGAATTGCTCGATACATTCCAGCAATTAGGCCGCGCCACGACCGATTTGGCGAGCGTTGTCGAAGCAGTGGCGCCAACAATCGCTGCGCGGGAAACGCCCGCAGCCTCCAGTCGGCCACCTTTGCAGGCGGCTAAAATTGCCGCGACCGCGCCGATCACGATTGATCCCGCACGCGTCGCACGGATCGCGGTGATGGATTGGGCCGCACTAAGCCACGAAGCCATTGTCTGCAGCGCCTGTGGCCTGTGCAAACAACGAAAGCAGGTGGTGTTTGGCGTGGGCGCCACAGCAGCGCCGTGGCTGTTTGTCGGCGAAGCGCCGGGTGCCGAGGAGGACGAGGTTGGTGAACCCTTCGTCGGCCAAGCAGGCAAGCTGCTTGATGCCATGCTGGCCGCTGCTGGATTGCAACGTGGGCGCGAAGTGTATATCGCTAATGTCGTCAAATGTCGGCCACCGGGCAACCGCACACCGACGCTGGATGAAGCGGCTGCCTGCGCACCGTTGCTCGACCGCCAGATCGATTTGATCCAACCGGCCTTGATCGTGGCGCTCGGCAAAACGGCTGTCATGCGATTGACCGGATCGGATGTGAGCATGGCGTCGATGCGTGGCAAATTGCATACGTATCGCGACATTCCGGTGGTTGCCACCTATCATCCGGCCTATCTGTTACGCAGCTTGGGCGAAAAGTTGAAAGCCTGGGAAGACATGCTGTTGGCGAAGCACGAAATGGCCAAACAACTCGCCAAACTGGCTTCAAACGGGTGAACGTCGAAAAATCGTTCTTAGCGATCTTGCAAACGGCATAATCAGCCCTATTTACCGGCTGCGATGCCAACTATTTTTGGTTCGTCATTATTCAGGAGAAATTCATGCGCAAATTGGCTCTGTTTTTTGGATTAACCGCGATGCTTGCTTTGTCGGGGTGTGGCTACAATGACTTTCAGTCGAAAGATGAAGGCGTCAAGAAGGCCTGGGCGGAAGTGCTGAACCAGTATCAGCGCCGCTCAGATTTGATTCCCAATCTGGTCGCCACCGTGCAGGGCTACGCCCAGCAGGAAAAAGATGTGTTTCTCGGCGTGGCGACTGCGCGTGCGAAAGTCGGGCAGATGAACATTGGCGCGGATGTGGTCAACAATCCGCAGGCGTTGCAGAATTTCCAGAAGGCGCAAGGTGAATTGTCGAGCGCGCTGTCGAGGTTATTGGTGGTGGCAGAGGCCTATCCGCAATTGAAATCCGACGGCAACTTCCGCGAGCTCCAATCGCAATTGGAAGGCACGGAAAATCGCATCACCGTGGCGCGCAAACGCTTCACGGACTCAGTCGAGGCATACAACATCCTCACGCGTTCATTCCCGACGAATTTGACGGCCATGCTGTTCAGCTATTCGGTGAAGCCGCAATTTACGGTGGAAAACGAGAAGGCGATTTCAACAGCGCCAAAGGTTGATTTTGGTGCCAAGCCTGCTGCTGAGCCTACACCCGCAGCGCAACCAGCGCCCGCACCTGCACCCGCGAAATAATTCGTCAGCCTAGTTGCCAGCGTCTGCAGCAATGACTGCAATGAGCATGTACGCATGAACGTGACCAGCGCCGCAGGCGGGTGGCGGTGTATCGTGCGCATGATTCTGCCGATGCTTGTCTGCATGGTAGGTGCGATGTCGGCAGTGGCGTTGGCTGCCGAAGGCGACTTCGTTGCCATTCCCAAACTCGAAAAACGTGTCACCGATTTAACGGCGACGCTTTCCTCACCTGAAGAAGCCCGTATCGACGCGCGGTTGAGAGAATTCGAGGCCAAGAAAGGCGCGCAAGTCGCGGTGCTGATTATCGGTACCACTACGCCTGAAACGATTTTCGATTACTCAGTGCGTGTCGCGGAGGCGTGGAAACTTGGGCGCAAAGATGTGGACGACGGTGTGCTGTTTGTCGTCGCCAAGAATGACCGGAAATTGCAGATTCTGACCGGTCGCGGCACGCAGGGTGTCCTCACGGATGCCATGTCAAAACGCATCATCAGCGAAGTTGTTGCGCCGAAATTTCGTGCCAGTGATTTTGCCGGTGGCATTGAAGACGGCGTCGCCAAAATCATTGACGTGTTGCAAGGCGAAGCGCTGCCGCCGCCACAAAAGAAACGCGTTGCAGTCGAGCAGGGTGGCGGTAACGTCCAATCTTTTCTTGCGATTGCCTTTATCGCGGCCCTGTTCGTCGGTCCGTTGCTGCGGTCGCTGCTGGGAAGATTTCTCGGCGCATCGGCCACTGCCGGCGTGACAGGTGCGGCAGCGTGGTTGTTGGCGGGCGGATTGTTGTTTCCTATCGTTGCCGGCGTGATTATTTTCTTCATCGTGCTGTTTATGGGGGCGAGGGGCTTCCCCGGCGGCGGTGGCGGTTTCTCGCCGGGCGGCTGGTCGAGTGGTGGTTCATCAGGCGGCTCATCGGATAGCTTTAGCGGCGGCGGAGGTGGCTTCGATGGCGGCGGCGCTTCCGGTGACTGGTGAAAGGGGGCAATCGACAATGAATTGGCTAAAACGTTTCTTTCGCCACGTCTGGATGTCGCCTATTATTCTGCGGCGACTGTTTCCAGCTGCTACGCTCGATGCCATCGGACGCGCCGTCACTTCGAGCGAGAAAACGCATCGCGGGCAGGTACGTTTTGTCATTGAGGCTGAGCTCACCAGTGGGCAACTGTGGGCTGATGTGTCGGCCCGCCAACGCGCCATCGATGTATTTTCGCAATTGCGCGTGTGGGATACCGAAGAGAATGTCGGCGTGCTGGTGTATTTGCTGCTGGCTGATCGCAAGGTGGAAATTGTGGCTGATCGCGGCATTCACCGGCGCGTCGGTGACGAGCGCTGGCGTGCCATCTGTCGCGAGATTGAACACCACTATCGCAAAGGGGATTTTCTGAGCGGTAGCACTTTAGGCATCGAGAAAATCAGTACCGAATTAGCGTTTTATTTTCCTGCCACGGGCGAACAAAAGAACGAACAATCGGATGCGCCGGTGGTGTTGTAGGGCATTAAGATATGACGTAGAACGCCACTCCGCGCGGGTTATGGCGACATTTGTGCCTGAAAGCCCCGCCAGTGCTAGAGTTTGGAAAATTATTTACTGCGTCTTGAATGGGCTACTTTCCCCAAGTTCGTTCACATATTGTTCCATCCCGCCAGATTCGCGGCGCAGAAAATCTTCCACTGCCTTCGCAAACTGCGGTTGCTTCAGCCAATGCGCTGAATGACATTTAACCGGCAAAAAACCGCGCGCCAATTTGTGCTCACCCTGCGCACCGCCTTCGAAAACCTGAATGCCGCGAGCGATGCAAAATTCCAGTGCCTGGTAGTAGCAGGTTTCAAAATGCAAACCAGAATGAAATGCGATGCCGCCCCAGTAGCGGCCATACAGCGCGCGTTCGCTGAATAAATTGAGCGCGCTGGCGATGGGTTTGCCTTCGCGTTCGGCAATGATCAGCAGGATATTCTCAGGCATGCGGTCGCCGATCAGGCCGAAAAATTTGCGATTGAG
>JANNRY010000069.1:0-1727 GCA_031401935.1 Betaproteobacteria bacterium
GAACAGCGTATGCAGGAGCCACTCACGTCGATCACGGCCGAGTTGGCGACGAATTTACACGTCAGCGCCTCGATTGGCATGGCGACCTATCCCGAGTGCGGGCCGGATGTTTCTTCATTGCTGGCCGCAGCCGACAAGGAAATGTACAAGCGCAAACAGGCGACGCGACAAGGCTTTTAAGTTTGCGCCGGTTCGGCCTGCTTGTGCCTTACTCCGGGCCAATCTGCAGCGCCACCAGATAGCGGGACACCATGTTGTAGGCCGCGATCACACCAACGATCTCTGCGACCTCGCGATCCGGCAGATGACTGCGCAATGCGTTCATGGTGTCTGCGCGAACTTCAATGTTGCGACACATTTGTTCGGTCAGATTCAATATTAGCCGTTCAAGCGCGCCGAAAACTATCGCGTTGTCGGGCGCGCCGTCGATGTCCTGTAGCGCATCGAGCTGCAGTTGCGTGCCTCCCGCTGCCAGTAATTCAGGCGCGTGCTGCACCCACTCGTACTCAGCGCGATTCAATTTCGCGACCGCGCAAATCGCCAGTTCGCGCAGGATTGGCGAAATTTCAAGATCCCTGCGAATGGCACCCATGTAAACGTTCCAGCCGCGCGCAATCGGTGGGCTGTGCAGCAGCATGCGGTCCAAATTGAGCAATTGGCCGTTGGCGCGACGGGCGCGAATGGCGGCGACCAGATCAGCAGGAACGCGCTGTTGTTCGATGTCGGTGTCGGTGATGTAGGCAATATTGGGCATGGGGTGATAAAACCTTAATAGTAGAACTAGAACCTGCACTGACGGGCATCACAGGGCATAAGTGCTTGGAGATGCTCGCCAGTGCTAGTGTTTAATTAAATTTAAGCTTGGTGATCCAAATGGCCCACTTGCGGTTGAATTTTGTCGATGCAGGAACAATTTACACTGAACCCGCCATCCCGCATCGTTTCTGCAAAAGACCAGTCCGGCCTCTGCGATAATGATTGCTCCACAAACTATACATCCCCATGAATTCAACGCCGCTCAGTATCGCCCACGCCACATTGCTCACGCCATACGGCCTCAACGAATCCGCCATCGAATCCGTGTTCGGCGAAATTCTCACCCACGATGCTGATTACGCCGATCTGTATTTCCAGTATTCGCGCTCTGAAGGCTGGAGTCTGGAAGAGGGCCACGTCAAGTCGGGCAGCTTCAATATCGATCAGGGCGTTGGCGTGCGGGTGGTGTCGGGTGAAAAAACCGCGTTTGCGTATTCAGACGACATCAGCCACGCCGCATTGTCCTCAGCCGCGGCTGCAACACGCAGCATCGCGCGTGCAGGTGGTAATGAAAAAGCCGCCAAGTCTCAATCGAAAGTTGGCCGTGCGCTTTATACCCCAACCGATCCGGTGTCATCGTTTGACGATGCCGACAAGGTTCGCATCCTGGAGCGCCTCGAACAATTTGCCCGCAACATTGACCCCCGCGTCAAAGAGGTAATGGGTCGCTTGTCTGGTGAGTATGATGTGGTGATGGACGCGAGAAGCGATGGTGTGATGGCAGCTGACGTGCGACCGCTGGTGCATATCGGCCTCACTGTGATTGCCGAGCAAAATGGACGTCGCGAGCAGGGCCATACCGGTGGCGGCGGTCGTTACGATTACCGCTATTTCACCGACGAAGTGCTGAAGGCTTACGCTGAGGGCGCGGTGCGCGAAGCGCTGATCAATCTCGATGCCAAACCTGCGCC
>JANNRY010000070.1:0-3824 GCA_031401935.1 Betaproteobacteria bacterium
CCGATCATGATCAACACCCACCATCTCACCACCTCATGCTCAATTGGCATTGGCATTTACCCGACCGATGGCCCGGACCCGAAAACGCTGATGAAGCACGCCGATGTGGCGATGTACGACGCCAAGGCCAAGGGCCGCAATAATTACCAGTTTTTTTCCCACGAGCTCAACGCCAAGGCACAGGAGCGGTTGTCGATTGAAAATTATCTGCGCCTGGCGCTTCGCCGCGATGAATTGCTGCTGCATTACCAGCCGCGCGTTTCCTTCAAGACCGGTCAGGTCACGGGTGTGGAGGCGCTCATCCGCTGGCAACATCCGCGTCACGGCTTGCTGTCGCCAGACAAATTCATCGGTGTCGCCGAGGACTCCGGGCTCATTGTGCCGATGGGTGAATGGGTGATCGAACGCGCGTTCCAGCAAATTGCGGAATGGCAACATAAAAGCGGACGCGATATCCGGCTCGCGGTGAATATGTCGGTAGGTCAGATGTTTGACGGCGACCGTTTGGTGCGCGCACTGGAGCAGAGCGCCAAAGCAAGCGGGCTTGATCTGCGTACGGTTGAACTCGAATTGACCGAAAGCATGCTGCTCAAAAATATCAGCGATACCGCAGTGTTATTAAAGCAGCTTGGCGACATGGGGCTGGGGCTGGCAATCGACGATTTTGGTACCGGCTACTCATCGCTTTCATACCTGAAGCAGTTGCCCGTCGATTCGATCAAAGTCGATTCCTCTTTTGTCCGCGATATCGGTACGGATCCGAACGACGAAGCGATCATTCGCGCCATCATCGCCATGACGCACAGCCTGAAGCTCAATGTGATTGCTGAGGGTGTTGAAAACGAAGATCAGTACCGCGTGTTGCGCGATCTTGCTTGTGACGAATATCAGGGATTCTTTTTTTCCAAACCGCTGCCACCGGCTGAGTTTGAAGCGCAGTTTCTCGACATCAACTAATGCGTGATTCAATGCGCCGCTGCGGTTCCGAGAGGCGCAGGCGGCAGGCTGCGATAAACCACAGCTGACGAGGTTTGGGTGGCTGTATCAGGCACTGCCCACAACGTGCGCTGCATATCGATGAGCGCCATGATGATGGGGTCGTTTTCGCGTTGGCGTTGCGTGACGAACCAGAGCATTGAATCGATCTGCTCTTCGTTCCAGATACAAATTTCACCC
Organism: Betaproteobacteria bacterium; assembly: GCA_031401935.1. Classification (GTDB taxonomy): domain Bacteria; phylum Pseudomonadota; class Gammaproteobacteria; order Burkholderiales; family Usitatibacteraceae; genus UKL13-2. The sequence continues at coordinate 1,177 of JANNRY010000070.1, forward strand.
GTCGCTGCTTTTTCGATGGCCACTTCCTCGCGCATCAAGGCAATGCCGACGCCGGAAGCCACCAGTGATGCGATGACAGCCTCCTGATCGGCCTCCACCACGCGGCTCGGCGAAACGCCATGTTGCTGCAACAGCGTGTGCGCGAGTTGATGATGGCTGCTGATGGGAGGGGGAATGATCCACGGCATCGCTGCGACTTGCTCCCAGCCGGAAAGGCGCAGGCGATCCTTCCACGCGGCGGGGGCTACGACTCTGAACACCAGCCGGCGAAGCGGTAACCCTGCAACGCTGGCATGCCGCAGTTCGCCGTAATAAAAGCTCGCGTCCAGCACGCCGTCCCGCACCTGATCGAGCGCGGTGCCGGTCACACCCTGATGCAATTCCATTTCGAGCAGCGGGTGGCGGGCTAAGGCGACACTGATGAATTCCCCGATGCGAGTCAATTTTGGGTCGCTCAAGGTCCCGATGCTGGCCTTGCCCGCGAGTTCGCCTTTGAAAGATAACGCCACGTTTTGCATATCCCGCACAGCCGCCAAAATCTTTTCGGCTTCGGCGAGCAATCTGGCCCCGGGGGCGGTTAACACCATCCCGGTGGCAGTGCGTTGGAACAGCTTCAGGCCGAGCTTGTCTTCAAGCGCTTTGAGCTGTGTGGAAACCGCAGGCTGGCTCACGTGCAGCTTTTCGGCTGCGCGGGTGAGCTGCCCTAGTTCAGCAATGGCCGCGAAACTGCGTAGCTGATATAGCTCCATCGACGACGATCTGCGGGTTTGGTCAAAACTCATTCTATGCCTAAATGTTGCGATGCAACAAATAGTTATGGGCGATATAAACAAAATCAATGGCCACCATCCAAACATACGATTGGAAAATGTCACTCGCGGCCTCTATCTTCTTCTTTGTGCAACGCAGCAAATGCGATAAAAGCAGCAAAGCCCAAAAAGGTGCGCCATGAAAATGACAGATCAAATGGAACGGGACTATTTCCAAGCCGAGTTGGCAAACGGCAGCGCCAATCGTCAAGGCTCGGAAAATGACGGTCTCAAAGTGGCAACTGGTGTAATGAGTGCGCTGGTATTGGCCGCGCTGCTCATGATTTATTTTGGTCGTTGAAATCGTAGGTCGCCGATCACCAGACTGTTCTGGATAGACGCAAGTTGGTTTCCCAAGGAGTTCACATGAAAGAATTTAAAACGGTCGCATTCGCTGGATTTGAAAAACAGATCCGTGACGCAAGACTCACTGTCCCCGCCATGCGCGGCGAAGTGATTGGTAACTTCGTCGCTGAGGCATGGTTTAGCACGCAACGGCTTGTCGCCCGCCTGCAAACCGTGATGGCGAATCGTAAAACGACGCTTACGTTAAAGCAGCCATCAGCCGCCCGCCAGCATCTCACCGGTCAACACCGAATCGCCACGCCCCACTGAGTGTTCGGTAACGTCTCCTCCTCCATGCCCTCATGGCGTGGATTCAGCCCCTGTGACCATTGGTCAGAGGGGTTTTTTTATTCCGGGTTGCGCCCGCTCGATAGGCGATAAATTGGCAAACACTAGCATTGGCGGGGTGTTTGGAGCACAAATGACTGTGAAAGCCCGTCAGTGCTGGTGTTTACTCAAAATACCGGAACCTTTCAATCCACTGTGAATCTTAAACGAGCGGAGTAACATTCCGATTCCACTATTCCAGCCCTTCGTTCAAAGGAGTCATCATGAAACGATATTGTCAGGCCTTGCTGATCGCAGCAGGAACTGCGTTGACGTTCGCTGCGGGCAACGCCAGCGCCGTGGTCACGGTTACATTCACCCAGCCGGAAGGCTATGTCGATATGCCTTTCGCCCCTTGGGATAAAGAGCAGGTCATGAAAGACCTGCGCACGCATTTCGAAAAACTGGGCACGCAATTGCCTGCCGGGCAGGATCTTAAGGTCGAGGTGCTGGATATCGATCTGGCCGGGCAAATGGAGCCAATGGCTCGCGCGGGCCGCGAAATTCGTGTGTTGAAAGGCCGCGCGGACTGGCCGACTATTCAATTGCGCTTCAGCGTTGAAGCGCAAGGCAAAGTGCTCAAGAGTGGCGAGGCGCGCGTTGCTGACATGGCATATCTCAATCACTCGTACTCGAGTCGTTACGCCACCAACGAGTCGCTCAGATATGAAAAAGTAATGCTCGATAGTTGGTTCAAGAACGTGATGAAGGCAGAACAGTAAAAGTAAAATCGATCAGCGTTGCGCCATTGGGTTCCGTGGCGCAACTCATCGCAATTTAGCTTACGCTGCCTCGGCAAATACTGATCGATAGCTGGTGTAGCCCGAAATAAACACCAACGGACACACCACCAGCAGGCCCAGCCCAAACGGAATGATGGCGATCACCATCATCATCATCACGAGGATGCCGTAGACCAAAAACGGCAGCCAATTTCTCAGGCAGGCAAAAAAGCTGACCTTAAGCGCATCTAGCGGCGGCACGTTGTGAAAATAGACCAACGCAGGCGCGAACCACAGCGCCGCCATCAATGGTGCCAGCAGTGCCAGGCCCATCATCACGACCATGAGTGCACCCAGCATTGCTGATAGCGTTGGCAACTGGCCCGCCATGAGGTTGGAAAGTGTGCCGCTGCCGACGAAACCGATTGCGAGTGCGGCAATCATG
>JANNRY010000071.1:0-6863 GCA_031401935.1 Betaproteobacteria bacterium
ACCCTGCGCACCGCCTTCGAAAACCTGAATGCCGCGAGCGATGCAAAATTCAAGCGCCTGGTAGTAGCAGGTTTCAAAATGCAAACCGGAATGAAACGCGATGCCGCCCCAGTAGCGGCCATACAGCGCGCGTTCGCTGAATAAATTGAGCGCGCAGGCGATGGGTTTGCCCTCGCGTTCGGCAATGATCAGCAGGATATTCTCAGGCATGCGGTCGCCGATCAGGCCGAAAAATTTGCGATTGAGGTAAGGCGTGGAAAAATGCGCGCGATAGGTGTGGTCGTAGCATTGAACAAAAAAATCCCAATCGGCGTCGGTGATCTCGGCACCAACCAAACGCTTGAAGGTGATACCCGCCTCAACTACCTTGCGCCGTTCCTGCTTTACTTTTTTGCGCTTGTCATGGCTCATGGTCGCCAGAAAATCATCGAAGTTTTTATACCTGGCGTTCTGCCAATGGAACTGGATCGAGGTGCGCGGCATCATGCCTTTGTCGATCAACAATTGGTGGTCATCGCTGCTCGGAAACAACACGTGCAATGACGACACATCGCTTTGCTCGGCCAGACTGATCAAGCCGTCGACGAGAATACTACGGTCGGCGGATGTTTTCGCCAGCAGCCGCCCACCGGTACAAGGCGTGAACGGCACCGCTGACAACAGTTTTGGAAAGTAATCGAGTCCGTGGCGCTGATACGCCTCCGCCCACGCCCAATCGAACACATATTCGCCATACGAATGGCTCTTTACGTAAAGCGGCACCGCACTGCATAGCGTTTGTCGTCCTGCAATATCGCGCCATAGCGTCAGAAATTGTGGCAGCCAGCCAGATTTGGCAGTAGTGCATCCGGCGTCAATCATCGATTGCATCATTGCGTGACGCAAGGTGGGGTTGTTGTCTGTCAAGGCGTCCCACTCTTCTGCGGCAATGGTGGCCAGGGAATCGAGGACTTTCAGTTCGACTTCGCGCATATTTGGGGGACGTTGCAGGCAACCTTATAATGAAGCAGCAATGTTACCCTTGTCCTTGTTCACTCCTGCACTCCAACCCCCAGCTTCGCTTCAAGTGTCCCCTTGTCCCAAAAGAGAAGACGGAACGTCATGAAAATCGCCATCGCCCAACTCAATCCCATGCTTGGCGATCTCGTTGGCAACGCAGAACGGATTTTGCAATATTCCGAGCAGGCAAAGGCGGCAGGTGCGACCTTGCTGGTGACGCCCGAGTTGGCGCTGTGTGGTTATCCGCCAGAGGATTTGCTGTTTCGACGCGATTTTCGTGTGGCGTGTGCAGCGGCATTAGCCGAGCTGGCAACCAAGGTCGTCGGCATCAAGGTGATTGTTGGTCATCCGCAAGTGAAGAACGGCAAACTTTACAATGCGGCTTCGTTGATTGAAGGCGGTCGCGTCACTGGCACGTACCTGAAACAGCGCCTGCCGAACTATCAGGTGTTTGACGAAAAGCGCTACTTCGACACAGGCGATCAGCCATTCGTGTTTGAACACGATGGCGTCAAGATTGGTGTGCTGATTTGTGAAGACGTATGGTTCGCTGAGCCAGTAGCCGCCGCAAAAGCGGCTGGCGCGGATTTAATCGTGGTCCCCAATGCTTCTCCGTACGACTTCAAAAAACTCGAAACGCGTTACGACGTGGTGCGCACCCGCGTGAAGGAAAGCGGCGTGCCAATTCTGTATGCGCACTGGACGGGCGGGCAGGACGAATTGTTGTTCGACGGTGCTTCTTTTGGCATCAATGCCGATGGCGTGGTCGGCTATCAGGAACGGGAATTTGAGGAGACGCTGGGAATAGTGGAATTCAACGGTGGCCGCATCAAAGGCGATGTGCACGCGGCGATGTCGGTCGAAGCGAGCGTGTACCGGGCATTGGTGGTGGCGCTACGTGACTATGTAAACAAGAACGGTTTTCCTGGCGTGCTGCTGGGTTTGTCCGGTGGCGTTGATTCAGCATTGACGCTGGCGATTGCGGTCGATGCGCTTGGCCGCGAACGCGTGCATGCCGTGATGATGCCGTCAGAATTCACGGCGCAAATATCGCTCGATGATTCGCGTGAAATGATGCAGATTCAAGGCATTCGCTATTCTGAAATTGACGTTATGCCGATGTTCGAGGCATTCAAGACCTCATTGGCCGTGGAGTTTGCCGGTACCAAAGCCGACACCACCGAAGAAAACATTCAGGCGCGCGTGCGCGGCACGCTGCTGATGGCGCTGTCCAATAAATTTGGCGCGATGGTGGTCACGACCGGCAATAAGAGCGAAATGGCGGTGGGTTATTCCACGCTCTACGGCGATATGGCTGGCGGATTCGCGATTCTGAAGGATGTGTCGAAAACGCTGGTCTATAAACTTTGCACCTACCGCAACGCAGTCTCGAGGGTGATCCCCGAGCGCGTAATCACGCGACCGCCAAGTGCCGAATTACGCCCGGACCAGAAGGATCAGGATTCGTTGCCGCCCTATGACACGCTCGACCAGATTGTTGAATTGTTCATGGAACAGGATCGCTCGCCGTCGGAAATTGTCGGCATGGGCTTTCTGGACGCGGATGTCACGCGCGTGACCCGGCTGCTGAGAATCAACGAGTACAAACGGCGCCAGAGCCCGGTTGGCGCGAAAATTACTCGCCGGGGATTTGGCAAGGACTGGCGGTATCCGATAACATCGAAGTACGTGCCGAAATAACAGCATCCTCACGGAGAAAAAAGAATGAAGAAAATCGCAGCGGTGATCAAACCATTCAAACTCGATGAGGTGCGTGAGGCGCTATCTGAATTGGGCTGCACCGGTATTACCGTCACTGAGGTAAAAGGCTTCGGCCGGCAAAAAGGGCACACAGAGCTTTATCGCGGTGCCGAGTACACGGTCGATTTCCTGCCTAAAGTCAAAGTTGAAGTGATCCTGGCCGACGCCATGGTGGACAAGGCAATCGACGCCATTATCAAGGCGGCGCGTACGGGCAAGATTGGCGACGGCAAAATATTCGTTACCGATGTGAGCCAAGTGGTACGGATACGTACCGGCGAGACCGGCGAGGATGCGGTATAGTTTTGCTGCGGGTAGGGTGAAATCCCGTCAATTCTGTGTTAAGTTACAGTCAATAAGCGGCGCGAAAGTGCGTTCTGACGGTCCATCTGGGAGAGACAATGCTACTGGCTGCATTTTATGTATTCGCAATTCTTTGTATCATTTTGTACTACACCGGCCATCTTAAGCGCTGGAACGCCGAGTGGATCCTGATCGTACTGGCCGTTGCCGTCTTCCCGGCAGTTTTGTATCTCTAGCAAGAATCCACCAAGCTGACACCGTGCAGATAAAAACCCGCTTCACATAGCGGGTTTTTTACATGCGTAAATGCGATTCTGTTTGCCATAACGTCGCACACAAGGTTGCTCGACTCTTCATTGAATAAGTAGGTGCATGGACATTATTCTATGGCGTCACGCCGAAGCAGAAGAGTTTGCCAGTAGCGATCTTGCGCGGCGCTTGACGCCGCGGGGCGAACGACAGGCGGCTCGCATGGCTGTCTGGCTTGAAACACAGTTAGGAAATTTGGCCCAGCGGTCAGCGAATTGGCGTGTCATCGCCAGCCCAGCCGTGCGTGCGCAGCAAACCGCAGCCGCACTTGGTATGCCGGTAGAAACTGTCGCCACGCTGGCACCAGACGCCACGGTGGAAGCGATATTGCGCGCTGCACGTTGGCCTACCAACAACAAGAAGGTCATCGTCGTCGGTCACCAGCCAACGCTGGGCATGGTCGCCGGACGGCTTATCAACGGTGTCGACGGCTATGTGCCGGTCAAGAAAGGTGCGGTCTGGTGGTTTCGTCAGCGCGAACGAGATGGTGAATCTGCGGTGGTACTGGTGGCGATGGTGACGCCGGATACCATCGCCGATTGATTAGCCTGACGTGGGCACGATTTCCAGTTTCATCCCGACGCTGGCCCACTCCTGCGCCTCCTGACGAAGTTCATAATCGGTCAGGCTGTTGGCCTCCAGCCACACGGCGTCAACCGAGAGTCTGAACTCCCCATTCACTTTGGCGAGTCCAAACCGTTTTGTATCGACATTTCTTCGACTGCGAGACAGCAACACCGCCAAACGCAGGCATAACACCTTTGCTGCAAATCCGGGTTCCTTCGGCAAATCGCCAGCCACCTTGGCGAGCTTGCCGCGCTGCGCCAACACCAATATGGCGAGTGCCGCCTGTTCGCGTTTTGAAAACCCCGGCATATCAGCGTTGGCGATAACGTACGCCGAATGTTTGTGGAAGCCAGCCTGGGCGATATCGATACCGATCTCATGCAAGCGACAAGCCCACGCCAATTTCTGCCGCCGCTGAAAAGCAATTTCAGGATCTGTGGATTCGTCGATACGCTCGAACCAACCCAGCGCCAACTGTTTCGCGCGCGTCGCCTGAGTTTGGTCAACGTGGTAGCGCTTTGACATTGCCTCCACCGTGGCATCGCGAATGTCCTCGTGATGTGTGCGGCCAAGCAGATCGTGCAAGACGCCGTCGCGAAGGGCGGTGTCGGCCACTGACATTCGCATCAAATGCAATTCTTCAAATATCGTCAGCATGATTGCGAGGCCGCCGGGTAGGACCGGCACACGATCGCCTTTTACGCCGGGTAAAGCGAGCAACTTGAAGCCACCCGCTTTGATGGCTTTATCGCGTAACCATTCAAGGCCTGCAAGGCTGATGCCGTCAGCAGTGATGCCGTTTTCAGTGAGAATTGCGCCCATCGCTTTGGCAGTGCCGCTTGATCCATACGCTTCCTTCCAACCCTCTTTATGGAAACGTGCTGCGATCTGCTCGACTTCTTTGCGTGCCGCCAGTTGTGCTTCCTTAAACGACTTTTTGTCCATCACGCCACCCGGAAAATATCGTTCCGAATAGCTCACGCATCCCATGTACAGGCTTTCAACTATCTTTGGTTTCAACCGGTGGCCGATGATGAATTCGGTGGAGCCGCCACCGATGTCCACAACAAGTCGTTGGTGGTTGGATGGTGGCAGGCCGTTTGCGACGCCGATGTAGATCAGCCGCGCTTCTTCGCGGCCGGCAATGATCTCGATCGGATAGCCTAGAATTGCCTCGGCTTCTTTCACAAACACATTCGCATTTTTTGCAATTCGCAACGCGTTGGTACCGACCACGCGTACCGCATCGGTTGGCAGGCCTCGCAGGCGTTCAGCAAACAGGCGCAACGCTGAAAAAGCTCGCTCAGCGGTTGCGCTCTCGATGGATTTATCCGGCGTGACGCCTGCGCCAAGTCGAACCGTTTCTTTCATTGCGTCGAGCGGGTACAACTGGCCGTGGACGACGCGGCTAATTTGCAAATGAAAGCTGTTTGAACCCAGATCGACAGCAGCGAGCGTGTGATGAGACATATCTCTGAAAAATCGAAAATATTTGACCCGCGCAGTATGTCACACGACATATGCCGGTGGCGGGCGTCACAAAAACGTAATACGCTGTGCGTACTATGGGTCACAAACCTAAGCACCTCTCCGAACACAAACACAAATCAAGAAAAGCACCAATGGTGACCAGTTCTGCACGCCGTCCGAAAGCGAACGAATTATTTTTGAATCGCGAGATACAGTTGCTGGCCTTTAACCGCCGTGTTCTCGCGCAGGCGGAAGACCGTAAAATACCGGCGCTTGAACGCCTGAAATTCCTGACGATCGTTTCATCCAACCTCGATGAATTTTTCGAGATTCGCGTGGCAGGCCTGAAAGAGCAGATCAAGCTTGACGCCGGCAACCGCGGTGCCGATGGCAAAACACCCAAAGAGACCTTTCGACTGGTCGCAGACGAGGCGCACAGGATGGTGGCGCAGCAATACGCGCTATTGAACGACGATATTTTTCCCACATTGGCGGCTGAGGGCATTCGCTTTCTGCGTCGTGCGCAGTGGAACGTAAAACAACAAGCGTGGGTAAAGGATTATTTTTTCCGCGAAATGATGCCGGTGCTGACCCCGATTGGTCTAGATCCGGCACATCCGTTTCCGCGGGTATTTAACAAAAGCCTGAATTTCGCGGTCGAGCTGACTGGCCGCGATGCATTTGGCCGCGATTCGCAACGCGCCATCGTGCAGGCACCGAGGATGCTACCGCGAGTGATCAAGCTTCCCGCCGACGTTGCAGAGGGCGAGAACGATTTTATTTTTCTTACTTCAGTGCTTCACCAGCATGTCGGAGAACTTTTTTCAGGCATGGAGGTGCTCGGCTGCTACCAGTTTCGGCTGACACGTAATTCAGACCTGTTTGTCGATGAGGAAGAAATCAAGAACCTGCGGTTAGCGCTGCAAGGCGAATTGCCGCAACGACATCTGGGTGACGCGGTTCGACTTGAAATTGCGGACAATTGCTCCGAAGAAACACTGCAATTTCTAGCCACACAGTTCGAATTAAATGAGATCGACATCTACCGCGTGAATGGACCTGTCAATCTGGTGCGGCTCATGAACGTGCCAGACCAAGTGTCGCGACCAGAGCTCAAGTTTCCTCTTTTTGCACCCGGTGGGCCGAAGGGCATTTCCAAGGTAGCCAAGGGCAAAGATTTTTTTGAGGTGCTCAAGAAGCAGGATATTTTGCTGCACCACCCGTTCCAGAGTTTCACGCCGGTGATCGAATTCATCCAGCAGGCAGCACACGATCCGCAGGTGGTCGCGATCAAGCAGACCGTGTACCGGACTGGCACCGATTCGGTGATCATGGAAACGCTCATTGAAGCGGCCAAGCGCGGCAAGGAAGTGACTGTTGTTGTGGAGCTGATGGCGCGATTTGATGAAGAAGCTAACCTTAATTGGGCCTCAAGGCTCGAAGAGGTGGGCGCG
>JANNRY010000072.1:0-18600 GCA_031401935.1 Betaproteobacteria bacterium
AAAGTATTGCTGCACGAACACCTTGATGGTGGCCTGCGTCCGCAAACACTGTTGGCACTTTGCCAGCAGCGCAACGTGCCAATACCCGCGAACACAGCTGCTGAACTTGCCGCTTGGCTGCTCGCCAATTCCAATTCTGGAAGCCTCGAGCGTTACCTCACCGGCTTTGGCCTGACCATCGCCGCGATGGCATCCGAACTGGCGTGTGAACGCGTCGCGTTTGAAGCGGCAGAAGATGCGCTGGCAGATGGCTGCGTGCTGGCGGAATTTCGCATTGCGCCGTTACTTCTGGAGGCGCACGGAATGTCGGGCGAGGCCGTTGTCGAAGCGCTGTTACGCGGATTGAAAAGAAGCTCCCTGCCCTGCGGATTGATTGTGTGTGCCATGCGCACCGATGCGCCCAACATCACCGCCAAAAGTGCAAGCCTGGCCGCGAGATACAGTAGCAAAGGGGTAATCGGTTTCGATCTGGCCGGTGCCGAACGCGGCTTTCCGCCCACACCGCATCGTGAAGCCATCAACATCGCGCGCGACGCGGGCCTCGGCATCACCTTACATGCAGGCGAAGCCGACGAAGGCTCACGCGTGCTCGAGGCGGCAGCGCTGGGTGCGACCCGCATCGGCCACGGCGTGCACATCATGAACGCGCCGGACGCTGCGCAACAGCGTGCATGGATCGATGAAGCAAGGCAGCTCGGCCTGCACTTCGAAGTCTGCCCCACCAGCAACGTGCACACGGGCATCGCACCCTCGGTCGCGGCGCACCCCGTGCGCGCAATGGTCGAGGCGGGGCTGTCAGTATCGGTTTCTACAGACAATCGATTGATGTCGGGTGTGACGCTATCGGGTGAACTCAGCGTAGTGCATGCGCAAAATGGCGTGTCACTGGCGCGTATCGAGCACATGATGCGCGATGCTGCACGGGCGAGCTTTTTGCCCAGTACAGCGCGCAATGCGGCGTTATTCGCGTTGGATGAGTGGAAGCACTTTTCGGGCGTGCGGTGATTCTTGGTCGTGCCTTATTTGGTCAGCTTGTCGAACCACATTCACATTAGACTTAGTGTGAGACTCCCAAGACGACGAAAGCAGATTTCTCACTCGATAAAACCGGGTTCGAAATGACGGCTGTAAGCTGTTACCAGCACGGTCGGCATTTTATCATTCGGCAACCAGAGGTCTGAGACGATGGATCATTCAAAATTTGAAGCGACGTTGACGATTTATTTCGCAGCCTTTGCCGAGAAAGATCAATCTCGTCGCCTTTCCCTCCTCTCGCATTGCCTCACGGAGGACGCGGAGATATGGGGCCCGCAGAAGTTGTTCAAAGGGTACGAATCCATCTCCGAGAAGATTGAAGGATTTCATGAACGCATGCCTGGCGCGCGCTTGGTTCTCACGAGCGGCCTTTACGTGTTCCAAAACGTAGCCAGATTTGCAGTGGCAATCATTGGAGCAGATGGCTCAGTCATTGCGAAGGGTGATGCTGTGAATGAATTCGCCGAGGACGGCCGAATCTTCAGGGTGTTGCCATTTTGGGATGCGCTTCCACCGCTGCCTGAAACCTGGCCGGTGCAACTGGCCAAGTAAAAGTAGAGCCGGGGTTATATTGCATTCAAAGTGTCCGTGGTGCTTGTAGAATTGAGCATGCGCAAACACGTACTTCTCTATGGCCTCCTTGGCGGCGTCCTCATCGCCGGGCTCAAGTTCATCGAGTATCGCTGGCTCGTGGTGGAGTATTCAGTGGAAATCTACGGCGGGCTGGTGGCGGCGGTGTTTGCCTGTTTTGGTATCTGGCTCGGCCTCCGGCTTACGCGTCATACCGAGACCGTGGTCGTGCGCGAGATTGAGGTACCGGCGCCGACCGAATTTGTGCGTGATCAGTGCAAGCTGGAATCGCTCGGTATCACCCCGCGTGAACTGGAAATTCTGGAGCTGATTGCCAAAGGGCTCTCCAACAAAGAGATCGCCACGCGTGTGTTCGTGAGCGAAAACACCGTCAAAACGCATCTGAGCCGCGTCTTCGACAAGCTCGGCGCACGACGGCGAACCCAGGCGGTGCAGTTTGGGAAAGAGCTTCGGCTCATCCCCTAGTTCGGTTCTTTGGCCACCGCAAGGGTAGCCAATGCATTCCCGGCCACAACTTTCGTATGAATTCGCGCAAAATTCTGCAAAATCATCCATTCGGGTGACGCGCGCAGTTGGTGGGGCCAGTAAATTTTACCTTCCTTAACCATCAACAACTTGGGAGTTACTATGCGAAAAATCGTACTGACCTTCGGGCTTATTGCTGGTGGCATCCTGTCGGCGATGATGCTTTTGACCATGCCTTTCATGGAGCAAATCGGCTTCGAAAAGGGCGAGGTCATCGGCTACACCACGATGGTGCTGGCTTTTCTGATGATATTTTTTGGCGTCAAGTCATATCGCGATAACGTTGCAGGCGGAACGGTGACGTTCGGTCGCGCATTTTTGGTGGGCCTGTTGATCACGGTCGTCGCCAGCGTCTGTTATGTGGCCACTTGGCAAGTGGTTTACTACAAGCTCGCCCCCGACTTCGGCGAAAAATACACGGCCTACGCCGTCAACAAAGCCAAGAAGTCCGGCGCCACCGACGCGCAAATCGCTGCGACGAAGAAGGAGATGACGGAGTTCATGGACATGTATAAAAACCCGTTGATAAATATCTCAATCACCTTTATCGAGCCGCTGCCAGTCGGCCTTGTGATCACGCTGGTGACCGCAGGCGTGCTGAGCCGAAAACGGCGCGACAAGATTGCAGCTGTTGGATAGTCAAATTCGTCGTTAAACGCACTTAAGCATCAGATTGCTTCACACTACAACAGCGGAGAGAAATCATGAAACTGGGCGCCTTTTCTATTAGTCTGGCTGTCAAAGATATAGAGGCATCAAAACTGTTTTACCAAAATCTTGGGTTTACCGTATTTGGTGGAAACCAATCGCAGAACTGGCTGATCATGAAAAATGGCGAACACCTTATTGGTCTGTTTAAAGGTATGTTCGAGAAAAATATGCTCACCTTCAATCCTGGGTGGGATAGCGACGCGCAGCCACTCAAAGATTTCACCGACGTTCGGGATTTGCAACGGGCGCTCAAGGGTCTTGGCGTGACCATGATGTCCGAGGCAGATGAAAGCACCACCGGTCCGGCTAGTTTCATGATCGCCGATCCGGATGGGAATCCGATTCTGGTGGATCAGCACAGATAGGCAATATGTGCGAATAGGCTGCGCAATATTCCAATACTGTCATCTCGAAGCCGGTTTCATTGGGTGAAAAATCTGCTGTTGTTGCGTATTGCAAAAACAGATTTCTCTCCACGTCGAAATGACAGGGGTGTTATTGGGCACCTGAGATATGAGCGACGTATTACGCCGAATAAAAATTCCCGTGGAAGCAAGTGGGCACCCAATACGGCAGCCGAACGATGGCCATGGGCCCAGACGCTAAATTACTGCCATCAAAAACAGTGCCGAAGCTCTGCTGCCGTTTCACATCAAAACCAACACCGATCAAATAACCCTCGCCTTCGCGTTGGCTGCCGCGCTTGGGCACGAACACGTGTTCCTCCAGAATTGCACTATCCCTGAATGAAAAACGGTCGGTCTTACCGGTCTCAACATCGAGCCGCATGATGCCATTCAGACCGCTGCCCTGTTGTTCATCGCCGTAAGGGTAATAAATGCTGCGATTACGTTGCGCGACGAAGCGGGGATCAATGCGTGGAAATTCAACATCTTCACGGCGGGTGGTCAGCTCCGCGCGGCCACGGTTCAAATCGATTCGCAGGAACGCCGGATTGGAGCGATCAGGTGATATACGTTCGCCGCGCATGAGTTTTGGCATCCATTCATTCATGATCGAGAGACTGTCGCTCTTCACGTAGTCAACCCGAATGACGTTGTTTTCTTCCCATGCGTTGCCAAAGTGAAAAACCATATGCGCGGGCAGTTCGATGATGCGGCGTTTGCTGAAATCCGACTTGTCGATAACGAGAATTTTTACCGGTGCGTTGGTGTCCCAAGTCATCGCCTGACCAATGCCTTTGCCGTTGCGCATTGCCTGATAATCGATGCCAATCGGTGGCAACACGAACACGATGTGCCGCTGCGACACCGTGAAATCATGCACCATGCCACCAGATGGCGCGTCGAAAACGGCATGGCGCAACAGTTCGCCTTTGGCGCTGATGTGATAAATCACCAGCTTTCCCATCAGCGTGCCGAAATTCCAAAAGGTGCCATCAGCCTCGATCTTCGGATGTGCAGAGAAAGGCATTGATTTAAGCTCTGGCGACCACGTGACCGGCCCGCCTGTATCGAGCGTTTCCGGATCGAGTGCCGTTGCCGATCCACCTTCCCACAGTGCGAGCAGCTTGTCCCCCAAACGAACCACATTGGTATTGGCGGTGTTCAAGTCGTCGTTTGAACGCACCGGTATTTTTGCTTTGATACTGCTGCCAAATGCAGGCACAAGAAATTCGTTGGCGTTTTGTTCTGCGATGAATTTTTTCGTTTGCACAAAACGGGCCCGGTGCGAGACACCTTCATCAGAAAATCGCCATGCATTGAGCAAACCATCGCCGTCGAACCAATGTTCATAGCGCGCGCCACCACGCTCAAACAAACCGGGACCATTGCGGTAGAACGTGCCGCGCAGATCAGCCGGAATTTTTCCCTCGATTAACGCACGCTCACAGGACACATCCTGCCCTTGAAAGCCGCGCATCGGCGTGAGGCTGGGATGAAAATCCATCGCGCCGATGGAAGATGCGGTTTGCAGTGCTGATGCGGCAAATGTGACGCCAATTGGCAACGCGGTGGCGGCAAGTGTGGCACCCGTCGATTTAAAGAATGTGCGGCGATCCATGATTAATCCTTATTTAAGGGTGATCACATGTGTCATGTTGTCTTTGCCGACGACGAATTTGGCTTGCGCAAAAGTTGGTGGGCCAAAGTTGCCCATCGCACCGTTTGAAAACGCATAGGGCTCGATTGGCATACCAATTGCATTCGCGTCCAGTTTTCCATTGTTGTTTTCATCGACAAACATCGAAATCGCATATTCGCCCTCAGTCAAATCGCTAAACGTGACCGATACACCATCCTTTTTTGCAAGTGCCTTGCGAGCGTCAGATCCTTTGCCCATCCATTTGTCGTCCGCTTTATAAATTGCCACCAACACGCTGCCCTTATCGCCGACTTCGCCTTTTATTTCGATGCTAAGGGTTGCCGCATTCGCCGCTGGCACTGCACCAACCAGCAAGACCAAGGCGAGTAACGCGGTTGAGGTGAAGTTGCTCTGGCAGACAACATTTCGTGGGGATGTGTTCATTTCTGGTTCCTTAGTGTTGGTTAACGAAGACCGCATCTTGGCCAATCGTTGAACCAAGCTGTGCTCTTTTGCGACCAATTGCGGCCGCAACGCGCCAATTGCATCCACGCGGCGCGGGTCGCGGGCGTTGTTACGCGAAGCCGGACATCGCGTTTTGCACCCATGTTTCTGCACTTCGTCGCCTTGTGCTAGCTGTAGCTGCCACGGTTTTTTAAGATGAGCCACACAATTCAGGGGATCAACATGCCAATATCCACAGGTTCAAAACGTCGCCGCTTCATCACAATGGCAATTGTTGCCGCCACGATTTTAGGTGTCCTCGCCGGCCCAGCACATGCAGCCGAAATCACCATTAACAAATCAGGCAATTTCTCGTGGAGTTGGAGCTTTGGCCGCAACGTCGAATATGGCAGCAACCGGACCAAAGGGTCGGGCGTGGTCAAGGATGCACCGCGGTCAGTTGAAAAATTCTCACGGCTGATGTTGGCCTTGCCTGCGACATTGACGATTATTCAAGGGCCCACCGAGTCACTCACCATTAGCACCGATGACAATCTGCTGCCGCTGATGAGCACGCGCGTTGAGGGCGATGAACTCAGCATTGACGCTGATAAAAATCGTGGCTTCTCGACCAAAGAAGGCATCAAGATTCGCCTCACGGTCAAGTCGCTAAGCAGCATTAAGATCAATGGATCGGGCGACGTAATTGGCGATCACCTCCAAAGTGACAAGTTCGATATTCTGATCGCGGGTTCCGGTGATGTGAAGTTCAAATCCATCCGCGCGGATCAGTTCACCATCGGCATCAAGGGCTCAGGTGATGTCGCCGTCGATTCGCTCACGAGTAGATCGGTGGACGCGAGCATTCATGGCTCCGGCGACATCAAATTACCGTCGTTACAGGCGGCACAAGTGAACATATCGGTCAATGGTTCTGGCGATGTGTTTGCGGCGGGTAATGCGGAAAAGGTCGATATCGAAATCATGGGCAGCGGCGACGTACGCACTCGCAAACTGATTGCACGGGAAGCCCGCGTAAAAATCATGGCCTCGGGAGATGCGGAAGTGCACGCAAAAGAAAAACTTACCGCCAGCGTGACTGGGTCCGGCGACATTCGCTACGCAGGCTCGCCGTCGAATATCAGCAAGACGGTGCGCGGGTCGGGTTCGGTCGAAGCGATGTAAAACGCCATTTGATGGGCAGCGTGACACATAAACGCCTGATCAGGCCCGCCAGTGCTAGGATTCGCAAAATCGGCAAGCGACTACAGTTCACCGATGCGCCATTCATAAATGGTGTATCCAGGGTCAAATTCTATTAGCGTCTTTACTTCCCAAACGTAATCCTGCCCGTCTTCAGCCCCACCTTGATCGTATCCTTCGCCGCAAATTTCCCCTCCAGCAACGCCTTCGATAAGGGGTTCTCCAACTCCTGCTGAATCGCCCGCTTCAATGGTCTTGCACCGTAAACAGGATCAAATCCGGCTTTGGCAATTTCCGCAAGCGCCTCGTCGCTAACGACAAGTCCAATCTCCATCGCCGCCAATCGCTTCTCCAGCCGCTTTAACTGAATCTTTGCAATCGCCGCAATTTGCGCTTCGCCGAGCGCATGGAACACCACGATCTCATCGATACGGTTAATGAACTCCGGCCGGAAATGGGTTTTCACATCCCCCATCACGGCGAGTTTGATTACTTCGTAATCGGAGCCTGACATCGCCTGAATCTGATGCGAGCCGAGGTTGGAGGTCATGACAATGACGGTATTTTTGAAGTCCACAGTGCGTCCCTGCCCGTCGGTCATGCGGCCATCGTCGAGCACTTGCAGCAACACGTTAAACACATCCGGATGCGCCTTTTCGACTTCATCGAACAGGATCACGCTGTAGGGTTTTCGGCGTACCGCTTCGGTGAGGTAACCACCTTCGTCGTAACCGACATAACCAGGAGGTGCGCCAAGCAAACGCGCGACGGAATGTTTCTCCATGAATTCGGACATGTCGATGCGGATGAGGTGGTCTTCCGAATCGAACATGAATTCGGCCAGCGCTTTACAAAGTTCGGTTTTGCCGACGCCAGTGGGGCCGAGAAAGAGAAAAGAGCCATAGGGCCGACTGGGATCGCCCAAGCCCGCGCGAGAACGACGGATAGCGTCGGAAACGAGGCGCACAGCCTCATCCTGACCGACGACACGCTTATGCAAATTGTCTTCCATCTTGATGAGTTTTTCGCGCTCACCTTGCATCATTTTTGACACCGGAATACCTGTGGCACGCGAGACAACTTCGGCAATTTCATCCGCACCAACCTGCGTGCGCACGAGCCTGGTTTTGGCTTGCTTTCCTTCAGTTTTTTCTGCTTGATGCAGTTGCGCTTCGAGTTGCGGCAGTTTGCCGTATTGGAGCTCGGCGAGTTTGTCGAACTGCCCCTTGCGTTGCAGATCAGCCATTTGCGTCTTGATCGTTTCGATTTCCTCGCGAATATGTTGCGTGCCTTGCACTTGGGCTTTCTCGGCCTTCCAGATTTCTTCGAGGTCAGAGTATTCCTTCTCGAGCCGCTTGATCTCTTCTTCGATCAGCTTGAAGCGTTTTTTCGAGCCTTCGTCTTTTTCTTTCTTGACCGCTTCGCGCTCAATCTTTAACTGAATCAGGCGGCGTTCAAGCTTATCCATCGACTCCGGTTTGGAGTCGATTTCCATTCTCAATCTGGCCGCTGCTTCATCGATCAAATCGATGGCCTTGTCGGGCAGGAAACGGTCGGTAATGTAACGGTTCGATAGCTCAGCCGCTGCGACGATGGCCGGGTCGGTAATCTCGACGCCGTGGTGCGCCTCATAGCGTTCCTGCAACCCACGCAGGATGGCGATGGTGGCTTCCACACTGGGTTCGCCGACCAACACCTTTTGAAAACGCCGCTCAAGAGCCGCATCTTTTTCAACGTATTTGCGATATTCATCAAGCGTAGTTGCGCCGATGCAATGCAGTTCACCTCGCGCCAACGCCGGTTTCAACATATTGCCCGCATCCATCGCGCCTTCGGCTTTGCCCGCACCCACCATGGTGTGAAGTTCATCGATAAAGACGATGGTTTTGCCGGCATCCTGCTCCAATTCCTTCAGCACCGATTTCAGGCGTTCCTCGAATTCACCTCGATATTTGGCACCAGCCAATAACGAGGCCATGTCGAGCGACAACACACGTTTATCCTTGAGCGACTCCGGCACTTCACCGTTGACGATGCGCTGTGCAAGGCCTTCAACAATGGCCGTCTTACCAACGCCGGGTTCGCCGATGAGGACAGGATTGTTTTTGGTGCGACGTTGCAACACCTGAATCGCGCGGCGGATTTCATCGTCGCGACTGATAACGGGGTCGAGCTTGCCATTGCGGGCGCGCTCGGTGAGATCCATCGTGTATTTTTTGAGTGCCTCCCGCTGTCCCTCGGCCTCCTGATCATTGACGCCCTCGGTACCGCGCACCGCCAGCACAGCCGCGTCCAGCGCCTGCTTGTTGGCACCATGCTCTTTAAATAACCGCCCGGTATCGCTTTTGTCGTTCAGCAATGCCAGCAAAAACAATTCGCTGGCGATAAATTCATCGCCCCGCTTGGTCGCTTCCTTGTCAGTGAGATTGAGCAGATTGCCCAAATCACGCGAGGCCGAAATTTCCCCGCCCTGCCCTTCAATCTTGGGCAAATGCTTGATTGCTTTTTCCAGCGCGGCTTTTAACTTTGGCGCAGCGATGCCCGCGCGGGCAAGCAATGATGTCGTGCCACCATCTTCCTGGTTTATCAACGCGAGCAGCAAATGCTGCGGCTCGATGTAGCCGTTGTCATTTCCAAGCGCCATGCTTTGCGCATCAGACAGCGCCTGCTGGAACTTGGTCGTGAGTTTGTCGGTTCTCATTTTGGTTTTCCCTGAAAAGCAATCGTTGTGTCGCAGTTGGGGTTATTAGCGGATAATTTCAAGTATGGATGCCCCATTTAGACACATGCACGACTTGGAAGAGATCATCACCGATGACGTCACGCGCGCACTGGCCGAGGACATTCGCGGCGGCGACCTGACTGCCTCCCTCATTCCCGTAACAGCCCGTGGGCACGCACGGGTCATCGCCCGCGAATCAGGTGTGATTGCCGGTTGCGCTTGGTTTGAACGCTGCTTCACTGAACTGGACCCGGATTGTGAGGTCTTTTGGCATGTGGAGGATGGCGAAGGCGTCGCTGAAGATACGCAGCTTTGCGAGATTTCCGGTAACGCTCGTGCCATGTTGTCAGCCGAACGCACTGCCCTCAACTTTCTACAGTCCTTGTCTGCGATTTCGACCCAGACTCGAATATTTGTCACGGCGATCCTCGGCACCAAGGCAAAAATTCTCGACACGCGAAAAACGCTGCCAGGGCTTCGCATGGCCTCAAAATATGCCGTCCATGTCGGCGGCGGCAGTAACCACCGCATTGGTCTTTTCGATGGCATTCTTATCAAGGAAAACCACATCATTGCCGCAGGCGGCATCAAGCCCGCTTTGCAGGCAGCATTTGCTTTGGTGCAACATCAGGCACCAGCCAACACGATGATCGAAATTGAAGTCGAAACGCTGGCGCAGCTTCAGGAGGCGCTGGACGGTGGCGCAAAGTTGATTCTGCTCGACAACATGAACAACACACAGCTGAGGGAAGCCGTGAAATTAACTGGTGGCCGGGCGGAACTCGAAGCCTCAGGCAGCGTCAATCACCAGACCGTGCGCGCAATTGCCGAGACAGGTGTTGATCGTATTTCGATTGGCTCGTTGACCAAAGACATTCACGCGCTCGACCTTTCGATGCGCTTTACACTTCATTAATCATATTTCCTCCACTTACTTCAATTTAGGTATTACTCACAACATGATTTCCTTCCATCCAAAATACCTGCTCGCCATTGCTATATCCAGTCTTGCGCTGCTGTCAGGTTGTGCTTCAACGAACGCATCGAAAGCCGACCCGCTTGAAGGCCTGAACCGCGCGACCTACCGGTTTAACGACGCTGTTGACGTGGCCGTGATCAAACCTGTCGCCAAAGGCTATCAGGCTGTGACGCCAACATTTTTCCGCGCTGGTGTCACCAATCTGTTCACCAATATTGGCGATGTCGCGACCGCACTGAATAACCTTTTGCAGGGCAAAGCCGGCGACGCCGCTTCTGACACAGGGCGTTTTTTGATCAATTCAACGCTGGGTGTGCTGGGCTTGTTCGATGTCGCCACGCCGATGGGGTTGGAAAAACACAACGAAGATTTCGGCCAGACGCTTGGTGTTTGGGGTGTCAATAGCGGGCCGTTCCTGATGCTGCCACTGATGGGCCCGTCGACGTTACGCGATGCCGCCAGTCGTCCCGTTGACAGCTATGCCGGATATTCCCGCTACGTAGACCACATCCCTTCACGCAACAGCGCGTTCGGAGTGGAAATTATCGACCTGCGCGCCAATTTGCTTGGGGCAAGTTCCACTCTTGATGCCGCCGCGCTAGACAAATACCAGTTTGTCCGCGACGCCTACCTGCAGCGCCGGTTACGCAGTGTTTATGACGGCAAGGCTCCGCGGGCAAAACTGGATCAATTGGAAGACGATCTGGCCCCTCCGGCTGCACCGAAGGTCGACAAAAAATAGCTGATCACTCAAGTCACGATGGCCGCACTTTCGCCAACAACATGACCGCACTGATTCCACACATAGAACTCGTCACCGGTGCAGAACCCAAGGGCACAGTTATCTGGATGCACGGCCTCGGCGCTGATTGCTGGGACTTTGTTTCCATCGTCAAAGAGCTTGGACTGCCTGAAGATTTGCCGTTGCGCTTTATCTTCCCGCAAGCGCCCACGCGCGCCATCACGATCAACAACGGCCAAGCCATGCCAGGCTGGTACGACATCTCGATGGCCGAGTTGCACCGCAAGCCCGATGAAGCTGGCGTGCGGCAATCGCAGGCGGCCATCGACCAACTGATCGCGCGCGAAATTGGGCGCGGTATCGAGGCGGACAAAATTATCCTCGCCGGGTTTTCGCAAGGTGGTGCCATCGCGCTGCAAACCGGGCTGCGTTATCGTGAAACGCTGGGCGGCATTATGGCGTTATCCACCTACCTCACGCTCGACGATTCACTCGCGGCTGAGGCGACCATTGCCAACGCCAATATCCCCATATTGATGGTGCACGGTACGCAAGACCCTGTCATTCCGCTGTCGCTGGCGGTCGCCTCACGCACAAAAATGGAAGCGCGCGGCTACAAAATCGCGTGGCGCGAATATCCCATGCCACATTCGCTGTGCATGGAAGAAGTTGAAGATATTGGCGAATGGATTCAGGCGCGATTTAAGTCGCGGATACTGCTGGCGTAGAAAATGCAAAACTCTAGCACCAGCGCGGCTTTCAGGCATAAATAGGCTGGAAAACCTCCCCTGTGCTGGAGTTTCAAGATTCAATCTTTAGCAGCGCCGCTTTCAGCAAATTTCCCAAGGCCTGCGGCCTCAGCGTCACCCGATCCACGTAGACGTGCACAAAATGCCCCTGTGCAACCGCTACGTCACCGCCTTCGCGAAACAACGCGACCTCGTAACGCACACTCGAATTGCCGATCTTCGTCACCCGTAAACCCGCATCAATTATTTCCGGGAACGTGATCGAGGCGAAATAGCTACAGCCGGTTTCCACGACCAACCCGATCACGGGGCTCTTGGCGATATCGAGTGCGCCTTGTGAAATTAGGTATTCGTTGACGACTGTATCGAAATAGGAATAGTGGATAACGTTGTTGACATGGCCATACGTATCGTTATCCATCCAGCGCGTAGCGATGGGCAGAAAGTGCTTGTATGCGCTACGTTGCTGTGGCGAAGGCTTTGCGGCGGGTGTGCTCATGGATTGACGGCATCCATCGTCAGCGTTCTGCCGGGATCAAACGCGTGGTACGGGATCACAGTCGGTAGCGGACAGGCGGTGGCGTCAAAGAAGATCGCAATTTCATCACGCCGCTTCATGGTGTCAGCGTAGCCCATGCTGATGAGCGCCTTGCAATAGCGGTGATCAAATAACATGTAACTGGCAAGCGTCGCTCCACCACGCCGCATGGCACCAATGGAGCGCATCAAAAATCGTGTTGTCCACGGCAGGTCGCGCACATGCTTGAACGCCTGCGTTTCGAGTGGTTCGTTTGGACATGCAACGCAGACATCGACATGGTTTAAATTCATGCCGGATTTTTTGAGCCGATCCGGATCAACCACCGTCAATGTGGAATTGATGCGTTGGAGCAATTCAATATCGACGGCCAGTGTATCGAGGAAAATCGATGACATCGCGTGGCCGGCAATTTGCGCCAGCGACGGATAAAGTTCACTCCTGATCCGTTCAGGCATATCCTTGACCAGTTTGGCGGTGCCGATCACAAACACGCGCGTCGCACCCAAATGCAAGGCCGGGCTGACTGGTGCCATCTGGCGGATAGAGCCATCACCGAAAAATTCGCGGTTGATTTTGGTGGCGGGAAACGCAAATGGGATGGCGGAAGATGCCATCAGGTGTTCGGCCCGCAATTGGCTCACGCGGATGCCAATGCGTTGCGAACGCCGCCAGCCTTGAATATCCTTTGCGGCTTGAAAGAATGCGCAATTTTGACCCGTCGCATACCCCGACGCCGTCACCGATACCGCCCGCAACACACCGGCTTCAATATGTTTGGCGATGTTGCCAAGCGGCACGTGGCGTTCGATCAGATCAGCAAGGGGTGAGTTATCAAACAACGATACTTTGTGATTCTTTGATACCGCGCCGAACAAAAATGCCGACATCCATTTGATGCTATTCCTTGCCACACCGATGAAATCGGTACGGTAAACCTGATTAGGCGAAAAATTCTCCCAAACGTGCAAGAGAGTTTCCACACCGCGCGCAAAGTTGTCTGCGTTGACCGCCAATACAGCCGCGTTGATTGCACCTGCGGAAGTGCCGGTAATGACAGGAAAGGGGTTTTCAACAGGGTGGCCGAGGATTTCTGAGACAGCCTTGAGCACTCCCACCTGATAGGCGGCACGCGCCCCACCGCCCTGTAGCACCAGCGCAATGCCGGGATGCCGGGTGTTGCGCTCGTTTTTGTCTGTGCCATTTTCCACAATACTCACGCCGCGCCCCCTTCAAACCCATTCATCAATGCAGCCAATGTTTTTGCGATGCGCCTGATGCGCATGGGATGGCTGATTTCTACACCCGACCAGACTGATTGCCGGCTTGGGTGATACTGACGATGTTCTGCTCATTAGCGACTGCCCGCTGGCCAAGCAAATTGTAGACGTGCATCTGTCCCTTGCCCTTCACATGAATCTGCCGCATCTCTTCGAATTCATAGCGGTTGTGCAGGCGACGATATGTCACCGCATCGACCTGCGTGAGGCCCGGCTGCGCTTCTGAGGACATCCGTGCTGCGATGTTGACCGTGTCGCCCCACAAGTCATAACTGAATTTGCGTCGACCGATCACGCCAGCCACGACCGCGCCAGTTGCCAGCCCCACACGCAAACTCATTTTTTCGCCGTTCGGAGCCGTATAACGAGATACAAACGCCTGCATTTGCAGTGCCATGTCGGCCATCGCATCGACGTATTGGATGTTCGCATTGCGGAGCCCGCCAGCGGCCATGTAGGCATCACCAATGGTTTTGATTTTTTCGATACCGTGCTTCTCGGCGAGAAGATCGAATTCCGAAAAAATGTCGTTCAACAGATTTACCGTTTCATTCGGCGACATTTCTTCGGACATATGGGTGAAATTGACGATGTCGGCAAACATAACCGTTACATCGGCGTGGCCATCGGCGATATTGGTTTCCTGACGCTTGAGGCGCACCGCGATTGCCTCCGGCAGGATATTCAACAACAGGCGATCAGAAAGTTCCTTCTCCAGCGAAACCGCCTGACTCTGGGCATCCACCGCTTCAACGAGCTTGGCTTTTTCGCGTGAAAAATACCATAGCAATACATACACCATCGCCGAAATAGAAACGAAATTGAGCACGAAAAATACCGCCACCGTGCGCATGTCGAGCTGTTTGGTATCGAGCGGCAGAATGTAATCAAACATGCCTGACATGGCCGTCATGAAAATGTAGGCGACGAACCATGGCACCGATTCGCGCGTGCCCAGAATGACAATTGCCGCCACCGGCGCCAGCAATGCCCATAGCGAAACCCCGCTGGAATTGACGAAATTGCCCATCGTCCACTGCAACACGAATGGCGTAAACAGAAAAAGCGTAAGTTGGGTGAGGCAAAAAATGGGCAGCTTGCGGGTTTTCAGGAAAAACACGATCGTGCAAAGCGACGTCAGCAGAAAAATAAGTGGAATGAGCGTCGAGAATCGTTGCCCAAAACCCCAGTAAATAGCCAGCCATAACATCGAGGCGACCATCATCAACGCGGTGGAAAATACGAGCATGTCGCCCGCGAGTTTCTCCTCTGGCGATAAGCCACGTTCGAGCGCTGTGTCAAAGTCCAGAAATTTTTTCGCTGTCATACCGGTTTGGTGATCTTCTTGATTTTCAAATTTCTCCCGGATTTCGCGTCAAATGAGAGTCGACACAGGGTAAAACCGGACATTTTCATTATGACACAATCACTTTGACGATCAGTTGGGCATTCACAGGCGGACGGCTGTCAGACGCTGCCTAAACAGCGCAACCATCGGCCCCATCAGGTTGATAAGCTAAAATATCGGCTACCCGCAACAATTTTGGAGAAATAGATGTCGATGTCCGACCGAGACGGCTTTATCTGGTACGACGGCAAGCTCGTGCCCTGGCGCGATGCCACCACCCACGTGCTAACGCATTCGCTGCATTACGGCCTTGCCGTCTTCGAAGGTGTGCGCGCCTACAAAACCGATGTATCGTCCGGGCTCGGCACGGCTATTTTCAGACTGAAAGAACACACCCAGCGGCTGTTCAATTCGGCAAAGATTTATCAGATGGCGATGCCGTACAGCAAGGAAGAGATCATGGAAGCGCAGCGCGAAGTGGTGCGCGCCAACAATCTTGAAAGCTGCTACCTCAGACCGCTCGCGTTTTACGGTTCAGAAAAAATGGGGGTCTCGCCCAAGGGTGCCAAAGTTCACATCACCATCGCCGCGTGGCCATGGGGTGCGTACCTCGGTGAGGACGGCCTGAAGAAGGGCATTCGCGTAAAAACGTCATCATTTGCACGCCATCATGTGAACGTCACCATGGCACGCGCCAAAGTCTCCTCCACCTACGCCAATTCGATCCTCGCCAATAATGAAGCGACCGACCACGGCTATGACGAGGCGCTGTTGCTCGACACGGAAGGCTACGTGGCCGAAGGTGCTGGCGAGAATCTATTCATCGTGCGCGACGGAAAAATCAGCACGCCTGAACTCACTTCTGCACTAGATGGCATCACCTGGCGATCCATCCAGATTGTCTGCGGGGACTTGGGCATTCCGGTTGAGCCGCGCAAAATCACGCGCGACGACGTCTACATCGCCGATGAGGCATTTTTTACCGGCACCGCCGCAGAAGTCACACCCATTCGTGAACTTGACGGCCGGATCATCGGCGAGGGTTCACGCGGGCCGATCACTGAAAAAATACAGGCGGCGTTTTTCGATATCGTCAATGGTCGCAACCCCAAGTATCACGCATGGCTCACGCCAGTAAAGTAGCCGAGGAAATACCCCATGAGCACCGAGACCCGCACCGAGCTTAAATACACGCGCATTGAAGTTACCGCCAAGGACATGCCGTTGCATTGCCCGATGCCGTCGATGAAGCTCTGGAACACACATCCACGCGTCTACATTCCGATTGAAGAAACGGGAGAAGCCAAATGCCCGTACTGCGGCACGGTTTACAAACTGACGGGACCGGTCAAGCACGGTCATTAATCTGCGGCCATCATCAGGCCAGTCCGTGACCAACATTCTCGTTGTTGCGCCTTCATGGATTGGCGACGCGGTGTTGTCCCAGCCGATGTTGATGCGCATTGCTGGACGTTCCGATACAACGGCCATCACAGTACTGGCCCCAAAATGGGTGATGCCGGTATATAGACGGATGCCAGAAGTCCGGCGCGTGATCGAAAATCCGTTTGGACACGGCGCACTAAGGCTGTTGGCTCGTCGCGCGTTGGGAAAAAGCCTTGCTGGTGACGGCTTTGATCAGGCATTTTTACTGCCCAACACGTTTAAATCCGCCTTGATTCCGTGGTTTGCCGATATCCCACTGCGCACCGGTTTTCGCGGCGAAAAGCGCGGCTGGATTCTTAATGATTGCAGGGACCTCGATGAGGAGGCGCTGCCAACGATGGCAGAGCGATTTGCCTCGCTTGCGCAAGCTGCCAGCCAGCCGTTTATAAAACCCTTGCCGCTGCCTGCGTTACACGTAGATCACGACCATCGCGCCAACACCGTGGCGCGCTTGAAACTGGACATTGGCAAGCCTGTCGTTGCATTTTGCCCGGGCGCTGAATACGGCCCCGCCAAACGTTGGCCCGCCAAACATTTTGCCGAACTAGCAACGACAGTAGCCGCAGATGGTAAACAAATCTGGCTAATGGGCGGACAAGGCGACCGTGCCATCGCCGACGAGATTATCCAGTTGGCGCAGTTGCCCGATGGCATCTGCAGCAATCTTTGTGGCCAAACGCAGCTTGACGATGCAATCGATTTATTGAGTCTGGCTGAATGGGTCGTGACCAATGATTCCGGCCTGATGCATATCGCCTGCGCGGTGGGCGTGCCGGTCTCGGCCCTTTACGGCTCCAGCTCCCCTGCCTTCACCCCGCCTTTGTCACCTAAGGCCAAAGTCATTTCGCTCTACGTCGAATGCAGCCCCTGTTTTAAACGCGTCTGTCCGCTGGGACACTTCAAGTGCATGAACGAACTATCAGCACGAAAAGTACTCTCACATTTGGCGCAGTGATCGAGGCATAATTATTCTTTGGTCGTTTTGGTTGTTCTAGCCGCGAGGATTACATTCATGAAATTTTCATCCCTATTGATTGCCGCTTCTTTCCTTGTATCTATTTATGCGTCGGCGGCAACGACCGCGCCAACCGCAAAAGCTGCGGAACCTGAATACGTCGATACCATTAATCAGTGGCGCGACACCGTTGAAAAAGGTCTGCGACGGGACAATGGCTGGCTCACTCTTGCCGGACGATTCATCATGAAACCGGGCGTGAATACCTTTGGTACGGCATCGAACAACGACATCGTTTTCCCGCCGGAACTCAAAGGCACCGGGCCGGATGTGATCGGCACCATCACCGTGGACGCCACCAAAAAATCTGTCACGCTCAAGCTCAATGAGGGTGTCAGCATGAGCAGTGACGGCAAACCTTTCACGGGTGAACGCGTATTGAAAGCTGATGCCGACAAACGCGACTGGGTGTCACTTGGCCGCATCTCTATGCATGTGATCGAACGCGACGGCCGCTATGTACTGCGTTTGGCAGATAACGAATCGATGGTGCGTAAAAATTTCCCCGGCCGCGTTTGGTATGACGTGAATCCCGCATTTAAAGTCGACGCAAAATTCGTCGCCTATCCGCCCGGCAAGAAATTGTCCATCGTCAACGTGATCGACGAAGTCTCGGATGTGCCGTGCCCCGGTTACGTCGAATTCACGTTGAAGGGAAAAAAATACAAAATGGACGTTGTCGGTGACGACGCAGGCATGTTCTTCGTGATGCGCGATGGCACGTCCGGCGACACCACCTACCGGCCATCACGATTCCTTTACGTCGACAAGAAGCCAAAAGCCAATGAGATGTTTCAACTCGATTTCAACAAAACCTACAACCCACCCTGTGCATTTTCTGAATTCACTACTTGCCCGCTACCGCCAGAACAAAATATTCTGAAGACGCGAATTGAGGCCGGGGAAAAATATCGAAAACTGGGATAAAAATACGTAGATCGCCATTTGACGGGCATTCCAGCGACAAAATGCTCTAAATGCCTCGCCAGTACTAGAGTTTGCATAAATTGCGTCCGGAGGAATTTTCCGGCTGTTGCCTGCCATCACAGGATTTTCAGTGGCCCACATTCTCATCGTAGACGACGAAGATATATTTATTGAATTCTCTGGACACGCCCTGAAAGCAGCCGGATATACCGTCACGATGACGAGTTCGCCGCGCGTCGCCATCGATCTCGCCGCCACACATCCGCCTGACCTCGTTCTCTCCGATATCAACATGCCGG
>JANNRY010000073.1:0-16319 GCA_031401935.1 Betaproteobacteria bacterium
TATCTGCCTCCCAGAGCGCAATCGCCTTACGGGATCGCGCCTTGCTTCGGAGAAACATGGCAAGCGTGGTGACGAGAATGATGGCGATGATAGTCGTGGCAACGATACCAGTCATAGACCAAAAGCGGTCGCAAGTTGGAGAACCGACGCTCGCTGCTGCGCAGTTTTGTGCCAACGCAATAATTGATTTTGCTTTTTCGATCATTCGAAAATTATACACACGGACTAAACGGCGGGCGAAGTCAAGATTTACACCAATCGTCAGTTGACACCCTTCCTACTCTTGGAGAAAAGCCAGCAGATGTGCTTCGTAACTGTCTAGTTCGTTTACGCGATAATATCGCTTCCGATCACCTTCCCTTACAACACCATGCCAACCGAAAAACAAGAATCCTCCATCAAAGACGCCACGCCAAAACCCGTTCCCACTGACAATATCGTCGTTACCAAACACAAGGCCCGCATCAATGGCGAGACCATTGCCTACACGGTAACTTGTGGCACGGTGGTACTGAAGGAGGACACAGAGAAGGACGGCAATCGTGAAGCGGAAAAACCGCGTGCGAGCATCTTTTTCATGGCCTATACCAAGGATGGCGTGAAGGATGTGGCCAAGCGGCCGCTGACGTTTTCATTCAACGGCGGGCCGGGTTCATCAAGCGTGTGGTTGCACCTGGGAGTGCTGGGGCCAAAGCGCGTAAAGCTTGATAACGAGGGCATCGCCGGGCCGCCACCTTATGAGTTGGTCGATAACGAATTTTCCTTGCTCAACGAAACCGATCTGGTATTTATAGACCCAGTCGGCACGGGCTATAGCCGAATGGTCGATGGCGAGAGCGTGAAGGAATTTCATAACTATCAGCGCGATTTGGAGAGCGTGGGCGAATTTATCCGCCTGTATACCTCGCGCCATTTGCGCTGGGCGTCGCCGAAATTCATCGCTGGTGAATCCTACGGCACGACGCGCGCGGCAGGGCTTTCGAGTCACTTGCAAGAGAAATACGGGCTATATGTGAACGGGTTGTTGCTGCTCTCTACCGCTCTCGATTTTTCGACGTTTCGCTTTATGGTTGGCCACGATCTCTCGCACGCACTGTTCCTGCCGACGTATGCCGCCACCGCCTGGTACCACAAGAAACTTGATAAATCATTGCAAGCCAAACCGCTGCGCGCATTCCTTGATGAAGTTGAAGCGTTCGTTGCCAACGAATACAACGCAGCACTTTTTCAAGGCGACAAGCTGGCACCTGCCAAACGTGCGGCAATCGCCAAGAAAATCAGCCAGTACACCGGCTTGTCGATTGGCTATATCGAACAAACCAATCTGCGCATCAGCATCCATCGATTTTGCAAGGAACTCTGTCGCGACGAGCATCGTACTGTTGGTCGACTTGACAGCCGCTTCAAGGGCATTGATCGCGATGCCGCAGGCGAAAATTTTGAGTACGATCCCGCGCACAGCAACCTCGATGGCGCCTACGCGGCATGCCTGAACGATTACGTACGTCGCGAGCTGAGATTTGAAAGCGATACACCGTACAAGGTGATTTCGCAGTTGTATCTGACGTGGAATTTCGGTGCGGAAAATCAGCACTTGAACGTCGCTGAAACGCTTCGCAAAGCGATGAACATGAACCCGCACATGAAAGTGTATGTTGGGTCGGGTTATTTCGATCTGGCGACGCCGCACTACGCGACTGACTATGTGCTGAACCACATGGCGCTCGACAAGAGCCTCGTTGGCAATCTTGATCTGCACTACTACGAGGCCGGGCACATGATGTACATCCACATGCCTTCGCTAAAGGCGCAGGCGAAGCATCTGCGGGATTTTGTGAAGAAAGCAAAATAGGCCGGGTTTTTGTAGCTCAGAAATACCCGACTTCATTAAGAGTTCTGCTCGCATGCCTGACGCTGCACCGACGCTGATTTTTGATTTTGCCGATCCGTTGAAAGGCGGATCGGGCACGCAGCGGCTCGCATTTACCAAGCCGGAGCGCATCATCACCGCCCGCACACTCGCTGACGTGCGTCCCGCGTTACGCGAAGTGCAGGACGCAACGCATGAAGGTTTTTACGCGGCCGGCATGATCTGTTACGAAGCGGCACCGGCGTTCGATCCAGCACTCCATGCGCGGCCGTCCGGTCCATTGCCATTGCTCTGGTTCGGCCTGTTCCGCGCACCGACAACGTTCCCGCGAATAACCAAACAGCACGCCGTCGTCAGCGGATGGGAGCCGGACACGGACCGTGCAACCTACGACGCCAGCATCAAAGCGATCCGCGAAGCGATCGCACGTGGCGATACATATCAGGTGAATTACACTCTGCGTTTGAACACTTCCGTGAGCGGCAATCCGCGCGCCTGGTATGAATCCCTCGCGGCACAATCGCATGGTCGGTTCAATGCCTATCTGGATATCGGCGAACAGCAGATTCTTTCGCTGTCGCCTGAATTGTTTTTCGCTTGGGACGGCACACAACTTTTGGCGCGGCCCATGAAGGGCACGCTTAGCCGCGCCGCGCTACCAGCTTCGGAATCGGACAGCATGGCATGGCAGTCAAGTGACGAAGCCGAAGCTTTCGCGCTCGTGAATTCTGAAAAAAATCGTGCTGAAAATCTGATGATCGTTGATCTCTTGCGAAATGACCTTTCCCGTGTCGCAGTGACCGGCTCGGTCGCGGTGCCAGCACTGTTTTCATTGGAGACCTATCCGACGGTGCACCACATGACATCAACCGTCACAGCTACAACGCGCGATGGCGTCACGCTGGAAGATATTTTTTGCGCGCTGTTTCCGTGCGGCTCCATCACGGGTGCGCCGAAAATTAAAACCACCGAAATTATCGCGTCACTTGAAGATTCGCCGCGCGGTATATATTGCGGTGCTATTGGTTACATCACACCCGACCAGCGCGCCGTATTTAATGTACCGATCCGTACCGTCACGATGGATAGCGCGCGAGGCATGGCGCAATGCGGCGTTGGCGGTGGCATCACTTGGGATTCAACCGCAGGCGAAGAACATGCCGAGGCTCTGACCAAAGCGCGCTTTTTGGGTGTCGGCGCGGGGCATATGGATTTGCTCGAAACGCTGTTGCTACAGGATGGGCACTACGCATTCCTTGACCGCCATCTGGCACGATTGCAGACGGCGGGAATGCGGTTTAGCCATTCGACCGACATCGCCGTGATCCGTGCAGCACTCGCTGCGCATGCGGCTACCTACGCGCACCAACTGCGCCGGGTGCGCTTGCTCGTGTCGCTGCACGGCGAAATCACCGTGACCAGCACTGCGCTGAAATCAGCACCTGACGATTGGCTAGCACCTAATAGCAACGCGGAACGCGTCGAGATTGCGGTCGCTCTAAAGCCGGTCGATTCGCAGCACGAATTCCTGCGCTACAAAACTACCGCGCGCGCAGCCTACGACCGGCACATCGCGCAGTCCGAAAATGCCTTCGATATTTTGCTTTGGAATGAGCGCCATGAAATCACCGAATTTACACGCGGCAATGTGGTGGTCTCGTTGCATGGGAAACTGCTCACACCGCCGCTTAAGTGTGGATTATTGTCGGGCGTGTTGCGTGCGGAGTTGCTGGAAAAAAACATCATCGCGGAGGCGATCATTCACGTTGCCGATCTCGCGCAAGCGGATGCGATCTGGTTTATCAATAGCGTGCGTGGCTGGTTACCAGTTCGGATCAGCTCCGGATTAAAAACGTAAACTCAAGCACTGGTGAGCTTGATGGCGGCATTTTGCCCTGAAGCACCCGTGGATACTGGGGTTTACTAGTTTTTAAGAATGAAATCGTTAGCAGATGTAAAATGCAGCCACACACATCAAATAAGCTCAACATGAACGCAGCGTACGATCCAATTCTTCACGGTAACCCCTTGCTCGACGCGTGGAACAACCCGCATGGCTTGCCCCCGTTTGCTGAGACAACCGCACAACATTTTGCCCCTGCGTTTGAAATCGCGTTGAAAGACCATCGCGCTGAACTCGATGCCATCGCCGCCAATACTGCTGCGCCGGCATTTGAAAACACCTTGGCTGCACTCGACAAAAGTGGCCGACTGCTCACCCGCATCGAACAGATGTTCTACAACCTGACCGCCTCGGAAACCTCTCCAGCATTGCAGGCGGTTGAGCGTGAGATGGCTGTACCGATGGCCGCGCACACCAATGCGATCTACATGAACGTGGCGCTGTTCAAACGCGTTGATGCGCTCTACAACCAACGCGATGCACTTGGTCTGACGCCGGAGCAGACGCGTTTGCTCGAGCGCGTCCACCTCGATTTTGTCCGCGCTGGCGCCAGACTTGCGACGGATGCGCAGGAACGCTACGGCAAGATCATGGAAAAACTTGCGGAGCTGACAACCCAGTTTTCGCAAAACGTGCTCGCCGATGAGGCCGCGTATCGGTTAGTGCTCAAGGGCGAAAATGATCTCGCCGGCCTGCCCGAATTCGTGCGCGCCGGAGCGAAGCAAGCAGCAACCGAGCGTGGGCTAGATGACTATGTGATCACCCTCTCCCGCTCGTTAATCGTGCCTTTCCTTACATTTTCTGATAACCGCCAATTGCGGGAGCGTGCGTACAAGGCATGGACAGGTCGCGGTGAAGGCATTAATGAAGGTGCCACCTCGTTCAACAACACGCCAATTATTGTCGAGATCATGGCGCTGCGGCTTGAACAGGCGGCGTTGCACGGCTACGCCAGCTACGCCGATTACGCATTGAGCGACACGATGGCGGGCAAACAAAGCGCGGTGTTCGATTTGCTGATGAAAGTCTGGGTACCGGCCAAGGAAAAAGCGCTGCTGGAGTCGGATGCATTGCAGGCAATGGCGCTCTCACGCGACGAAAAAATTGAAATCGCGCCCTGGGACTGGCGCTATTACGCCGAAAAAGTACGCCAGGCGCGCTATGAATTAGACGACGCATCGGTGAAGCCGTACTTCTCGCTGGACCGGATGGTGGACGCGATTTTTGACTGCGCCAATCGCCTATTTGGCCTGCAATTTGTATTCAAGCCTGAACTCAAGGCCTATCACCCGGACGTAAAAGTTTACGAAGTCAGAAACGCAGATAATTCAATGCTCGGCGTATTCCTGCACGATAATTTTTCACGTCCCACCAAGCGCGGCGGCGCATGGATGAGCAATTTTCGCGCGCAAAGCAGTCTCGATGGCGGTGTCACGCCGATTGTCGTGAACAACAATAATTTCGCCAAAGGTGCCGAAGGCAAGCCGACGTTACTCAGCTTCGATGACGCCCGCACGCTGTTTCACGAGTTCGGCCACGGTCTTCACGGCTTGCTCTCCAACGTGCATTATGAACGCCTTTCCGGCACCAGTGTGTTGCGCGATTTCGTTGAACTGCCTTCGCAATTGTTTGAGCACTGGCTGTCTGAGCCGGAGGTGTTAAAACGTCATGCACGCCACGTCGACAGCGGTGAACCGATTCCTGATGCGCTGATGGCACGCCTCAAGGCGGCGCGCCAGTTCAATCAGGGGTTTGAGACGGTCGAATACACCGCCTCCGCCTTGGTGGATCTGGCGCTGCACGCACAGACGTCGATGGCAACGCTCGACATCGCCAAATTTGAAGCGCAGGAACTGAAAAAAATCGGCATGCCAAAACAGATTTTGATGCGCCATCGATTGCCGCATTTTGGCCATCTGTTTTCAGGCTCAAGCTATGCGTCGCAGTATTACGTGTACCTGTGGGCCGAAGTGCTCGACGCAGACGGCTATGACGCATTTAACGAAGCTGGCAATCCGTTTGATCAGTCCACTGCGCAGCGCTTAAGGAAATTTATTTATTCAAGCGGCAACACTATTGAGCCCGCCGAGGCGTACCGCGCTTTCCGTGGTCGCGCACCGACAGTGACGCCGATGCTGAAAAAGAAAGGCTTGCTGGACGCATTGCCGGTGTAGTCAACTTTGCCTTGCCAACCACCGATTGATCTTCTGCTCCAGCACGGCCAACGGCAGGCCGCCGCCGTTTAGTATTTCATCGTGGAAGGCGCGGATATCAAACCGTTTGCCTAATTGTTTTTCGGCGCGCCGACGCAGCTCCAGAATTTTCTGCTCACCTATCTTGTACGAGAGCGCCTGCGCCGGTATCGCCATATAGCGTTCAATTTCCTGCACCACATCGGCTTCGTTGCCGCCGTTGTTTCCAATCATATAGGCGACGGCTTTTTCACGTGTCCAGCCTTTTGAATGCAGTCCAGTATCGACAACAAGACGAATCGAGCGGTGCATTTCGCTTCGCAGTCGCCCAAGATTCTGATACGGATCATCGTATACGCCAAGCTCGCCACCCAGACTTTCTGCGTATAGCGCCCAGCCTTCACCATAAGCCGTGAACCAACCGTAGCGCCGGAAGCGTGGCAAATCCGACTCCAGCTTGAGCGACACCTCGTAATGATGGCCAGGTACACCCTCATGCAAAAACAGTGCCGTCATGTTTGTCGTGGTGTAGGTGGCAGGATTTCGCACTGGCGCATAAAACACACCGGGCCGCACACCATCGGCAGACCCCACGTCGTAGTGCGCCGCAGCCGTTGCCTTGGTAATTTCTGGTTCAGGACGAATCTCCAGAATCGAGCGTGGTTTTCGGGAAAATAATTTGTCTAGCGTTGGCTCGACGCGTTGCTGGATTTTCCGATACGCATCGATCACTTCCTGCTCAGTTTTGAATGGCGTCAACTGCGGATTTCGGGTAAGCGACGCGAGAAAGGCGTTGAGATCGCCATTGAACCCGACCTGCTGCCGGACCTTTTCCATTTCAGTTCGAATCCGCGCGACCTCCCGCAAGCCGAGTTGATGAATCTGCTCAGGCGTCATGTTCGTCGTGATTTGTTCGCGTACCTTGAAGGCGTATTTGGCAGCACCATTCGGTATTGCACCCAGCCCGGCGGTGTCTCGGCTTCCTGGCAGATATTCGTTGACAATAAAGTCGTGCAATTTGGCGAAGGCCGGTGTGATTTTTTCTTCAACAGCTTTACGGTATGCAGTCGTCAAGCGGGCACGATCTGCCTCGCCGAAATCAGACGGAAAGTTTTTAACCGGCACGTAAAATCCACTCGCGAGCGCATCGCTCACCATCTGCGATTTCAGTTGCGGCAGCACGCGCGACATCAGTATCTTTGGGACGACAACACCTTTTCCGAGACCCTCGCGCATATTCCCGATTGCGGTGTCCACCCAGTCAAGAAAGCCATCCATGCGCGTCAAGAAATTATCATAGTTCGCCACCGTCCGAAACGGTTGTGCGCCCTTGGTACTGGCAAATTGTACCAACGTAAGCGGCATCGAAAAGAACTGATTGATCGGCATGAGATGAAAATCGTGCTTGGCCGCGTCGAGCCCGGTGCGCGCTTGATATTCCATCACGGCAAAAGTAAGCCGATCCGATTCTGATAGCTTGCGTAAGTCGATTTTCTTGAGCCCTGCCAGAGTTTCAATGAACATCGCGCGTTCTTTTGCACGAAATGCAGCGCTAAGATTATTGACAAATTTATCCTCATAACGCGCTTCGCCCGTCATCGAAGTTCCCATGAGGGGATTCATGTCGAGTCGCGTTTCAATCACTCGCTCGGCCAGTGCCGCCAATTCTGTCGATGCAGACACTGGCACCGCTGCGACAGTTTGGCCTACAGCGCTACAAAAAATCACTAGCAGTGACTGCAAATAGAAACCACTGACGCCCATGGAACGACGTTGTGACATGACCCTGCTCTCCTGTTTATTCAATCCCTGAATGAGGGTGATTTTTTTTGCATGCTTGCCATCATCGCCTCCTGCAAATCTGTCGACATCAACATCGCCGCATTCCACGTGGCGATGTAATTGAGACTATCGGCTACCGAATGATCGCGCGCATAAACGATCATTTCCTTGGTACCGCGGATCGCCAGCGGCGATTTGGCGGCAATCTCGGTCGCGATCTGCATCACACCTTGCAGCAGTTTTTCCGGTGACTCGAACACGCGATTCACCAGCCCAATAATCTTTGCCTCATCGCTCAAACATTTGCGCCCGGTATAAGCAAGTTCGCGGACGATGCCATCACCGATCAACTTCGGCAGTCGTTGCAGCGTGCCGACATCGGCTGTCATGCCCATATCAACTTCCTTGATGGAAAAATAGGCATCCGTCGAGCAATAGCGCATATCGGCACAGCAAATAATATCAACTCCCCCACCGATGCAGGCGCCATGAATCGCGGCCAACACTGGCTTGCGACAGCGTTCGATGCTGGTCAGGGATGCCTGTAAATCAAGAATGGCGCGACGCAACTTTTCACGTTTGCGGCCCTCGCAGTCATCATCGACCTCATCCGCCACGCCCGCCAGCATGGCGAGATCAATACCTGACGTAAAGTGCGCGCCGTTGCCGCTGATGATCGCGACACGCACTTCCGATGTGTTGTCGATCCAGTCGAAGGCCGCGTGAATATCAGTCCACATCGCGCGGCTCATCGCGTTGGCTTTGTCAGGCCGATTGATACGAACGTGCGCGATGTGATTATTTAGGGAAACTTCCAGTGTTTCGAATGCGGGCATGGTGGTCATCTGACTCTCCAAACGTTTTACTTTTTTGCTGCTGCCTGGGCCTTCATCATTTTTTCCGCCCCAATATTGAAGATCGCTGACCCTGCCAGATTCTGCCCGCCATCGGTGACCAGCACGGTGCCACTCACGTAGGAAGCCAGCGGCGAGGATAAAAATACCGCGACCTGTCCGATCTCATCGACCGTACCCATCCGCCCCAACGGAATACCGGCTTCCAATTGCGCCAACGCATCCGGGCTGGAGAGGCGTTTCATGCCTTCAGTCCCTTCGATGGGACCGGGCACGATACTGTTGCAGCGGATGCCGTATTTTCCCCATTCGAGCGCCAGATTTTTCATCATCATGTCGATGCCCGCCTTGGCTGCCGCAACGTGCACTTGATACGCGTAAGGCATATAAGCCTGCCCGGCAGAAATGAAAATAATGGATCCTCGCGTTTCCTGTAACTGTGAAAACGCTGCGCGGGATGCGTTGAACGAACCCATAAGATCGATATCGATAACGGTTTTGAATCCATTCGGCGACAGGTGCTCGGCCGGCACTAGAAAGTTTCCTGCTGCGCCACACACCAGCACATCAATTGGCCCAAGCTCGGTCTTGGTCTTTGCCAGCGCAGCCTCAAGGGCCGCAAATTCACGCACGTCGGCAACAGCGGTGCATACCTTGGCGCCGAGCGCGCGCAATTCGGCGGCGGCGTTATCGAGCTTCTCCTGCGTGCGGCCGCAGATGGCGATGTTGGCACCGAGTGCTGCGAAGTTTTTCGCTACGCCAAGATTGATGCCACTTCCGCCACCGGTGATAAATACGGTCTTGCCCTTGAAGAGTTCTTTCGAAAAATACGCCGTGATATTCATGTGTGACCCTGATGGCAGAAAAGAAAATTTGCGTTGCGCTAATGGCAAAGGAGCAATATTTTACGTCGCGCCTGACACATCCAGAAAAAAATGCATCGTGTTTCATAAATGTTGTCCCAAGCCACGTAAGATAGAAGTGTTTACGTTCACCCTTCACTGCAATTTCAGGTATGACCACTCCCCCACCCGCCTGCATCGAATCCCTGATTACCGACGTTGAAGTCGAGTGTCGCTTGCGCACGACAAAAATTCGCCAAGTCGCGCGAATGAAAGATGTGTTGCAATTGAAAGAAGTGCGACTGGATGAGGCGCTGCAATCACGCGCGCTGGAAATTCGTGGCATCAATCAATTGGCGCTCGCTGCGGAAGTGCGCATGCGCGAAATTCTCGATGGCCACATGGTCGAGCTGCGCGCGCAGCGCGATGTGCAGATGCTTGAGCAAGCGCGCAGCTATTTTCTGCACCGTGAATGGAGCTGCCTGAAAGGCGTGTTTCCGTTGCTGTTTCGCGAGGCCGAGATCGAATCAGAAAAAATTCTTGGCCGACTTGAACGCGAAATGGATGTACGGCGCAAGCGGTCGCGCTAGACAATCATCACAATAATTTCCTGCGAGCGACCATTTCAATGCATTCAGCCTGGTATTTCTTAAGCGGCGCAATCCTGTTTGAAGTCGCTGGTACGACCTGCATGAAGCTCTCACGAGGCTTCACCGAGATTACCCCGAGCATCATGATGTTCGTGTTCTACGGCTGTGCATTCGCACTCAACACGGTCGCGGTCAAAACGATCGAACTGAGCGTGGCATACGCGATCTGGTCCGGCGTGGGCACCGCGCTGACGGGAGCGATCGGCATTCTCTATTTCAAGGAGCCTGCGACGGCGCTCAAGATGGTGTCGCTAACGCTGATAATTGTCGGTGTGATGGGGCTGCACTCGGCGTCGGTTGCGAAGTAACTGGTGTAAAGTCTATCGGCTTACATTATTTATAAACTCCAGCACTGGCGCGGATTCCAGACGTAAATTGCCATGGGATACCCGTCGTTGCTTGTTCTACGTAAATTCATATCAATTATTACCGCGCACAAGCTAGCGATTTAAATTTCCTGTCGCGACATTCATTTATGCCGATTTCAAAAGAAACCATCATTGCTGCGTTCAATCGCTTTCTGGGGCGCGCGCCTGAATCAGAAGCCGTCATTCATGCGCATCAGGTTTTTTCCACAGAAGAGCAACTCACCAACGCGCTGACCAGTTCGCAGGAATATGCGCTGAAAAAACAGCGCGACGAGCAAAACGTCGAGAAAAATAAACAGCGCAGTCAAAGCGTCGATGTGCCGCCATACGTTTCAACATCGGCACTCCGAGTGACCATTTTTGGGAACTGCTCGGCAATCACGCTGGCAAAGCTCATGCAGGCGATGACCGGCGATATCGTCGCGACCGCAGTGGAAGCCAATGCGACCATGATCGCTGACCTCTGCGCTGGGAAACAAGATCATGCCTCGCTGATTGAAAACAGCGACCTTATTTTCATTCAGGAGATCGGTGAAATCCTGACACTGATCGAGACACAATTTCCGCTGCACAATCACAAGGTTCGACGCTTCCCGTTTATTCATTTCCCGGCCTTTCATCCGGATATTGTCTATGTGCAGAGCAATCGACAAGGCGTTCATATTCAAGGCCCGCTCGGCGAATACCAGTCGGCCATTGCACTCTGCGGGTGGCTTGAAGGGCTGAGCGTTGAGGAAACACTAACGCTATTTCGACATGATGTTTACGCGGCACTTGGCTATTACGACTATTGGGAAACATCGCAGAAAATGATGGTCGATGTCGGGTCAGGTGCCGGATTTTCCATGCTCGATTTGCTTGAGAAATGGCATCGTCGCGGCTGCTGGCTATATTCGATTAACCATCCCAAACCCTTCGTGCTGGCCGATATGGCGCGGCTAATGCTCACGCGGGAAGGCATCACGACGCTGCCCGATGTTGAGAATTTTGTAGCCGATGGCTTCACCATCGGACCGGCATGGCCGGTGTATCCGGAAATAGGCAAGGCGCTTGGTATTGAGGGCCACTATTACTTCAAGTGTATTGAGGCTTATGGCCCGCGTGAAAAGCCTATTTTGATGTTGAATCTTCACGACTACGTGGAACGTTCCCATGCCCTGTTCGCGCAGACGGGTCGTGATGATTTGCATTGCGAACGGCTGGCGCTTCCACGGTTTCAGAATCTGAAACGCTTTGTCGGCTTGCACGTGGAAGAAGCGCCTGAACCCGCTATCCCAGTGCCTGCGCCAACTGTAGAAAAACGCGGCAATCCCTACGCCGCACTGCCCGACTATCAATTCTGGCGGCGTGCGATTGAAAATGTGGCTACAGAAAATGTAGACCCGGTCGTCCGCGCGAAATTTCCGATTAGCCAGCATGATCGCGTCGCGACTGCGGGAAGTTGTTTTGCGCAGCACATCTCGGCGTCGCTGAGCGGTCAGGGGTTCAATTTTTTCATTGCCGAAAAGAATCCGGCTCTTACGCCTGAAGAGGCCACACGTCGCCAGTACGGCACTTTCTCGGCACGCTATGGCAATCTCTATACCGCGCGCCAGCTCATTCAACTGTTTGATCGGGCCTACGACCGCTTTGTTCCCAGCGATGATCATTGGGTTCGGGACGACGGCAAGTTTGTCGATCCGTTCCGGCCACAGGTTGAACCGGATGGGTTCGCGTCGCTGGACGAATTGGTGCGATCGAGA
Source organism: Betaproteobacteria bacterium (assembly GCA_031401935.1). Taxonomy (GTDB): domain Bacteria; phylum Pseudomonadota; class Gammaproteobacteria; order Burkholderiales; family Usitatibacteraceae; genus UKL13-2. Next base: position 12,204 of record JANNRY010000073.1, read on the forward strand.
TCCCAACATTTTGCTGCTGTCCGTGAGATGTTTGAACGCCTCGATGTTTTTGTTTTCACGCTTGGCCTCACCGAGGCCTGGCGATCGCGCATTGACGGGGCTGTTTATCCGTTGGCACCGGGCATTGTAGCGGGCAGGTTGGACGACGCAGTCCATGAATTCGTCAACTTTGGTGTGAACGAAGTCATCTCGGATATGCGACTTTTTGTCGAACGACTTCGGCAGGTGAATCCTGCGGCCAGATTGATCATCACCGTATCGCCCGTGCCCCTGATTGCAACGTATGAGAATCGCCACGTGCTGGTGTCGACAACGCTTAGTAAATCCGTTTTGCGCACCACAGCCGATGAAATTACACGCAATGATCCGCTGAGTGATTATTTTCCATCGTATGAAATTATCACCGGCAATTATTCACGTGGCGCGTACTTTGAAAAAGACCTGCGGTCAGTCGCCCCTGCTGGTGTGCGGCACGTGATGCGCTTGTTCTTTGCTCACTTCGCACCAACAGAAGGCAATTCAGCGCTTGCCGACGAAATTGCCCGCGAAAGCTCATCGGTGCGCGAAATCATTTGCGACGAAGAGGCAATCGACAAATAGGCAGTAAAACAGCGCCCGGCAACCAGCCGCGCGACCAAACTGCCATTCGCGCCTCCGAAGTTGCGGTTCGTCGCTAAATCGCAAGTTTGCTGCAGCCTTGGCCTTAGCATGCCTCCAGTTACCCCTTGGAGGCCAAATGCTACAAGTACAAAATCTCAGCAAATCCTATGGCCCCCGTCAGGTGGTGTCGGATGTCTCGTTCGATGCGGCGCCTGGTCAGATCATTGGATTGCTCGGTCCAAATGGCGCCGGGAAAACCACCACGGTGTCGATGATTTGTGGCTTAACCGCAGCGGACCAGGGGAGCGTGTTGCTGTCCGGCCAGCGCATTGATGGCGACCGCAATGCAGTTAAACGCAAGGTCGGTCTTGTGACGCAGGATATCGCGCTGTATGAAGAATTCCCGGCACTGGGCAATCTGGAGACCTTCGGCGCACTCTATGGGCTGAGGGGAACAGATTTGCGTCAGCGCTCGCTAGCCGCGCTCGAACTCGTCGGCCTTACTGATCGTGCCCGAGATAAACCTTCCACCTTTTCTGGCGGCATGAAACGACGCCTGAACATCGCTTGTGCACTCGTGCATGATCCGGACATTCTGGTACTCGATGAGCCCACGGTCGGCATAGACCCACAAAGCCGCAATGCGATTTTTGATAACCTCGAAACACTAAAAGCGCGCGGCAAAACCATGGTCTACACGACGCACTATATGGAAGAAGCCGAGCGCCTTTGCGACCGTATCGTCATCATGGATCACGGCAAGATAATCGCCAACGACACGCTGGCCGGGCTGTATCGCCAATTACCCATCTCAGCAACGCTTACGATCGAACTCGACGGCGAGATCGATATGGCCGACCTTACGCTTCAACCTGGCGTGAAAACGGCGTCGCAGGAAAATGGCCGCCTCACAGTCGGTGTCGATTCGCTGTCAACATCAGCCTCAGTTGTGCTCGCGTGGCTGACTCGCGCTGGTCATCGCGTAAACCACATCAGTTCCGGGCGCGCCAATCTGGAAACGCTATTTCTTGCCCTCACCGGCCGCCAACTTCGGGATTGATATGAACGACTTCATGAATGCATTAATCGCGCTGGTCCGCAAAGACCTGATTCTGTATTTTTCCAACAAACGCGCACTCATCATCACGCTGGCGGCACCTATTGCCATCGCAGCATTCTTTGGCTCACTGTTTGGTGACAGTGACAAGAAACCCACACGGGTTCCAGTTGCGATTGTCGATCTCGACAATAGTGCCATCACGAAGCAGATCATTGTCGGCATGAAGAATGACGCCGCGCTAAATGTGACCGAACTCGATGAGGCAGAGGCAATCTCTGAGGTAAACAAAGGTAAGCTGCGTGCCGCAGTGGTGCTGCCTGCCAAATTTGGCGAACTTAGCAGCCGCGCCATATTCTCCAGCGGAGCCAAACCTGACGTGACCATTCACTTTGATCCATCTCAATCGATGGCACTGGCAATGGTGCGCGGCATGCTGTCGCAGCACGTCATGAAGGCGGTGACGCAGTCAATGATGGGTGGTGGTGGCGGCAAAATGATCGAGGATATGCGTACGGGTGTCATTGCTTCAAAAGACATTGCCACCGAAAGTCGTCAGGAACTACTCGCCCTGTTTGAAAGCGTTGAGCGCGTGCAAAAGCGTAACGGCACCACATCGGCATCCGCCCAAGCCGCAGGCTCGTCATTTGATGTGCCATTCAATGCCATCGCGCTGGAAACAACCGGCAAGGAGAAACGCAAGTACAACAGTTATGCGCACTCGTTCGGCGGTATGACGGTGCAATTTCTGCTTTTTATGGGTGTTGATTTAGGCGTTGGTCTGCTACTGATGCGGCGCATGGGATTGTGGAAGCGCCTGCGTGCAGCACCCGTATCGCGCACGCTATTGCTCGGCAGCACGATTGCAAGCGGCACAATCACGGCGTTGCTGCTGATGTGCGGCATCTTCGGAGTCGCCATCATTGCCTTCGGCGTGCGCATTGACGGCAGCGTGATCGGCTTCATCGGCAACATGATTGCCTTCGCGCTACTCGCCTCCAGCTTCGGTTTGCTCATCGCCGCCATCGGCAAAACACCAGAGGCGACACGTGGCCTGGCGATATTTGCGACCCTGCTCATGGTGATGCTGGGCGGCGCATGGGTGCCATCGTTCATCTTCCCCGATTGGCTACAAACGATATCAATCGCCAATCCCGCACGTTGGGCGGTAGACGGTTTTGATGCGATGACGTGGCGTGGCCTTGGGCTTGATGTGGCCTTGGTGCCAATCGGTGCAATGCTGGCGTTCTCGGCCCTTTTTACGGCTATTGCAATTTGGCGATTCAGTTGGGAGGAATAGTGCCCACCACCTAAGCCAACAAAAATGCCCGCACCGCCTCAATCTGTGATGCCTCCTGAAACATGGGCGCATGACCAACATGTGCAAATTCAATGCCGCGTACACCCGCCTTGCGGCACATGCTGTCAAAGGTTTCCTTCAACAACAAATCTGAATCCACCCCGCGTGTAATGAGCACTGGGCAACCGACTTTCTCCCATACGGCCGACAAGTCTACGTCCTGTATCGCACCAATTTTGAACGCATCGCCAATGCCTGGATCGTAGCGAAACTGCCAACTGCCATCGGCCAATTGCCTCACCAGCGGAACCGTTAACTCGCGCCAAGTTTCGTCCGACATTTCGCCGAACGGACTGACCGCCCGCACGGCCATTACGATGGATTCAAAGTCCGCAAAGCGCGGTGATGCCCCGAGGTACATTGAAATGCGCTCCAATGATGCCTTGGGAATAAATGCACCGACATCATTGATGACCATGCGTGTGATGGGTGTGTTGGTGTGCGATGCCAGCAACATTCCGATAATGCCCCCCATTGACGTACCCACCCAGTGGACCGTCTCAGCACCTGAACGTGCCAGCAGTGCAGTCATGTCGTTGATGTACTGAACGTAGTTGTAATCAGCTTTGTTCGTGAGCCAGTCGCTTTCGCCGCGTCCGGCAACGTCGGGGCAAATTACCCGATATTGGCCCTGCAAGGACTTCGCCAGCGTGTCGAAATCGCGGCCACAGCGCGTAAGGCCGTGCGCGCACACCAGCACGCGTGGGTTGTCGGCTTCACCCCATTCGGTGTAATGCACACGATGAAAACCCGATGTGGAAAGTCCCGAATAAAAACAATGTCTCATTCAATTGCCTCTTTGCTTTTTGCCAATTCACGCAACACAAATTTCTGGATTTTTCCGGTAGATGTTTTCGGTAACGACTGAAATAGAAACGACTTTGGCACCTTGAATCGTGCCATGCGCTCTCGACAGAATGCCAGCAATTCCTCTTCCGTTGCGACGCCGCCCTCTTTCAGTTCAACAAATGCACATCCGACTTCACCCCATTTTTCATCGGGATTCGCACTCACGCACGTTTACGGCCTCACTGAAACTTATGGTCCTGCGGCGGTTTGTGCCAAGCATGTGGAATGGCAAACGCTGGCAGTGGACGAG
>JANNRY010000074.1:0-6330 GCA_031401935.1 Betaproteobacteria bacterium
TCACCTACCCGCACATCGGCAATACCGGCGCGAATGAGGAAGATGTCGAGTCTGACAAGTGCTACGCGTCCGGGCTCATCATTCGCGATCTGCCGACGCTCGCGTCCAATTGGCGCATGCAGGAAACCTTGCCCGCCTATCTGGCGCGCAACAACGTGGTCTCGATTGCCAATATTGACACCCGCAGGCTTACGCGACTCATCCGTGAACATGGCGCGCAAAACGGCTGCATTCTCACCGGCTCACATGATGATGCCGCGATCACCAGAGCACTTGGTTTTGCGAAAGCCGCGCCGAATATGGCAGGGCTGGATTTGGCAAAAGTGGTGAGCTGCAAACAGTCCTATGCATGGAATACATCAACATGGGCGCTTGGCGTGGGCTATGGCAAGCAGGAGAATCCAACATTCCATGTCGTGGCCTATGACTATGGAATCAAGCACAACATTTTGCGCATGCTGGCTGAGCGCGGTTGCCGCATTACCGTTCTACCCGCGCAGGCGACGGCTGAGACCGCAATTGCACTAAAACCCGATGGCGTATTTCTGTCGAACGGTCCGGGCGATCCTGAGCCATGCGAATACGCGATTAAGGCCATTGCAGACATTATCAGCAAAGACATTCCCGTTTTCGGCATTTGCCTGGGCCATCAATTGCTAGCCCTTGCGTCTGGTGCCAGGACGATGAAAATGAAATTCGGTCATCACGGCGCCAATCATCCGGTGCAGGATTTGGCGACGAAAAAAGTTTACATCACCAGCCAGAATCACGGCTTCGCCGCAGACGAAAAAACTTTGCCTGCCAATGTGCGCGTGACACACAAGTCATTATTCGATGGCACTTGTCAGGGGATTGAGCGAACCGACAAACAGGCGTTCAGTTTTCAAGGGCATCCGGAAGCCAGCCCTGGGCCACATGAGGTTGGATATTTGTTTGATCGCTTTGTCAAAATGATGGAGGCCAAGCGTGGCTAAACGCACCGACATCAAATCCATCCTCGTCATTGGCTCCGGTCCGATCGTCATCGGCCAAGCCTGTGAATTCGACTACTCCGGCGCGCAAGCCTGCAAGGCGCTGCGCGATGAGGGCTTCAAAGTCATCCTGATCAATTCCAATCCGGCAACGATCATGACCGACCCGAACATGGCGGACGTGACGTATATCGAGCCGATCACCTGGAAGATGGTGGAAAAAATCATCGAGAAAGAGCGGCCCGATGCATTGCTGCCAACGATGGGCGGACAAACCGCGTTGAATTGCGCGCTTGATCTTGCCAAGCATGGCGTATTGGAAAAATACGGCGTGGAAATGATCGGTGCTTCCAAAGAAGCCATCGACAAAGCCGAGGACCGCGAAAAATTCAAACACGCGATGACCAAGATTGGCTTGGGGTCAGCGCGTTCGATGATCGCCCACTCGATGGAAGAAGCCTTGCAAGTACAGGCCGGGATCGGTTTTCCAGCCATCATCCGGCCCAGTTTTACGATGGGCGGCTCCGGCGGCGGCATCGCTTACAACCGCGAAGAGTTTGTTGAAATCTGCGAGCGCGGGCTTGAGGCATCGCCGACAAAAGAGCTTCTGATCGAGGAATCTTTGCTTGGGTGGAAAGAGTTCGAGATGGAAGTTGTTCGTGACAAAAACGACAACTGCATCATCATCTGCGCGATTGAAAATCTCGACCCGATGGGCGTGCATACGGGTGATTCGATCACCGTTTCACCGGCACAAACGCTGACCGACAAGGAATACCAGATCATGCGTAATGCATCGATCGCGGTGTTGCGCGAGATCGGCGTTGAAACGGGTGGATCAAACGTGCAGTTTGCGGTGAATCCGAAAGATGGCCGCATGCTGGTGATCGAGATGAATCCGCGTGTGTCACGTTCTTCCGCGCTGGCCTCCAAAGCAACGGGCTTTCCGATTGCAAAAATTGCTGCAAAACTTGCGGTCGGCTACACGCTCGACGAATTGAAGAACGATATTACGGGCGGCGCGACACCTGCGTCGTTTGAGCCTTCGATTGACTACGTTGTTACCAAGGTGCCACGTTTTGCGTTCGAAAAATTCCCACAGGCAGATGATCGCCTGACGACACAAATGAAGAGCGTCGGCGAAGTGATGGCCATCGGGCGCAATTTTCAGGAGTCGCTGCAAAAAGCCTTGCGTGGTCTTGAAACGGGAGTCGATGGTTTCAACCTGAAGACCGTTGATCCTGAAAAAATTGGCGACGAACTGGCCTATCCGCGCGGCGAACGGCTTTGGTATGTGGCCGACGCGTTTGGTATTGGCATGTCGCTGGAAGAAATTCACGGCTACACAAAAATTGATTTGTGGTTTCTTGCGCAGATCAAAGAGCTGGTTGATCGTGAACTCGCAATCGAAAAGAAAACGCTGGAAGATATTGATGCGCATGAACTGCGTGAAATCAAGCGTATGGGTTTCTCAGATCGCCGATTGGCGCACCTCTTGAAGCGAAAAGAGGCTGAAGTCCGCGCCAGACGCCATTCTTTCAATATTCGTCCTGTGTATAAGCGCGTCGACACCTGCGCCGCAGAATTCGCCACGTCAACCGCATACATGTATTCCAGCTACGACGAGGAATGCGAAGCCAACCCGACGAATAACAAAAAAATCATGATTCTCGGCGGCGGGCCAAATCGTATTGGGCAGGGCATCGAATTCGATTATTGCTGCGTGCACGCAGCGTTGGCGCTGCGCGAGGATGGCTATGAAACCATCATGGTCAACTGCAATCCGGAAACGGTTTCGACCGATTACGACACCAGTGATCGGTTGTACTTCGAGCCGCTGACGTTGGAAGATGTGCTGGAAATCGTCGACAAGGAAAAGCCGATTGGCGTGATCGTGCAGTTCGGCGGACAGACGCCGTTGAAGCTCGCGCGTGCGCTGGAGGCCAACGGCGTGCCTATCATCGGGACGACTCCGGACATGATCGACATGGCCGAGGATCGCGAGCGTTTCCAGAAGCTGATTCACGAATTGGGTTTGCTTCAACCACCGAACCGTACCGCGCGCACCAACGAAGAAGCCATCATCAAGGCACGTGAAATCGGCTATCCGCTGGTGGTGCGACCGAGCTACGTGCTGGGTGGCCGCGCGATGGAAATCATTCACGTTGAATCCGATCTTGAGCGCTACATGCGCGAAGCCGTGAAAGTGTCGAACGATTCACCGGTTTTGCTGGATCGATTCCTGAACGATGCCATTGAAGTTGACGTCGATGCGGTCAGTGATGGCAACGAGGTGATGATCGGCGGCATCATGGAACACATTGAACAAGCGGGTGTGCACTCAGGCGATTCTGCTTGCTCGTTGCCGCCGTTTTCGCTATCAACTGAATTGCAGGATGAATTGCGGAAGCAGACCGTGGCCATGGCCAAGGGCCTTAATGTTGTTGGCCTGATGAACGTGCAGTTCGCGATTCAGGAACACGACGGCGTGTCGAAAGTGTTTGTGCTGGAAGTAAACCCCAGAGCCTCGCGCACCGTGCCGTTCGTATCCAAAGCGATTTCGCTGCCGTTGGCAAAAATCGCAGCGCGTTGCATGGCCGGGCGTTCGTTGAAGGACCAAGGCATCAAAGGCGAAGTTATTCCGCCTTACTACTCCGTGAAAGAAGCGGTATTTCCGTTTATCAAATTCCCCGGCGTCGATACCATTCTCGGGCCGGAAATGAAATCGACTGGCGAGGTAATGGGCGTAGGCATTACGTTCGCGGAAGCATTTGTGAAGTCGCAAATGGGCGCGGGCGTGAAGCTGCCTTCAACGGGGCCGAACGCGGGCAACGCGTTTTTGAGTGTGCGTAATGCGGACAAACCGAAGCTGCTTGAAATCGCCAAGACCTTGCAGGCATTGGGCTTTGGTCTGGTCGCCACCAAAGGAACGGCGGCGTTCCTTGCCAAGGAAGGCATCGCGGTGACGTTCGTGAACAAAGTTCTTGAAGGTCGTCCGCACATTGTTGATCTGGTAAAGAACCGCGAAATTTCACTCATCATCAATACCGTCGAAGAAGACAAACGTTCGATCCGCGATTCGTGGTCAATCCGCAACGCAGCGCTTACCGGACGCATTACCTACTACACGACCATCTCCGGCGCGCGTGCCGCCTGCGTGGGCATGCAGCATCTGGCGGAACTGAAGGTCTACGATTTACAATCGCTGCATCGCCTGGTTGCAGCGCAGGTTTAGTTTGGCCGCATGCAATTTGCTGGCATTAAGATATTTTTGAGGATTGAATAATGAGTAGTCTCGCCAAGGTACCGCTAACTGTCGCTGGCGCGGAAGCGTTGAAAGCGGAGCTGCAACGCCTGAAACACAAGGATCGTCCTGATGTCATTCGGGCGATCTCGGAAGCGCGTGCGCAGGGCGATCTTTCCGAGAACGCCGAATACGATGCGGCCAAAGAAAAGCAGAGCTTTGTCGAAGGCCGCATCCTCGATATTGAAGGCAAGCTCTCCAGCGCACAGATTATCAATATCGCATTGCTGGAAGATGATGGCCGCGTGGTATTCGGCGTCACTGTCGATCTTGAAGAGACTGAGTCGGGCGAAAAAGTGTCCTACCAAATCGTCGGTGAAGACGAAGCCGATCTCAAGTTCGGCAAGATTTCGTTTACGTCGCCGATCGCACGTGCGCTGATCGGAAAATCCGCTGGTGATGCCGTAGAAGTTCGTGCGCCGGGCGGCATCAAGGAGTATGAAATTGTGGATGTGCGGTACATCTGATTGCACCATCGTATCTATGCGTAGAACGGCATTTGGCGGGTGTTTACAGGCAAAATGCTGCCAGAAGCCTCGCCAGTGCTAGAGTTTGATAATTTCTTGCTGATTTTATTCAAGCAAGGCGCGCAACGCAAAGGCTACCAACTCAACTGGCCTGCATTTCATATTCATTCGAGATGAAACTTCTTTTCACGGGATCATCAGGCCCTAAAGTTGCTTCGCGCGCGGCCGAATATTTAGCACAATCCCATGAAGTGATCGGCGTCGATCTCGCACCATCGCCGACGACTTCCATCATTGCCGACATCACGCGCATCAAAGACTGGCAGCCGCATTTGCAGGATGTGGACGCAGTCATTCATTTCGCGGCGTTGCATGCGCCGCATCGCGAAACACATTCGGCGGATGATTTTCGCCGCACCAACGCTGACGCAACGCAGCGACTGCTCGATGCGGCCCGCAATGCAGGCGTGAAACGGTTCTTGATTGCAAGTTCCACCTCGGTTTACGGCAAAGCGATGCGCAGCAAGACTTCCGCTGTCTGGGTGACTGAAGCGTTGCAGCCCGAGGCTGAGGACATTTACGACGAAACAAAATTGGCTGCTGAACTGCTTTGTCGCGATGCGTTCACAACATCTTTTACGACTGCAGCGTTGCGTTTTTCGCGGAGTTTTCCAGAGCCTGCGCCGTTGATGGCGCTCTATCGCCTGTATCGCGGTGTCGATGCGCGCGATGTGGCGCAGGCATTTAATCTCGCCTTAACTGTCAGCTTCAAACAGTTCGAGGCGATCAATATTTCCGGCGAGACGCCGTTTCTTGAGGAAGATTGCGAACGCCTTCGCACAGACCCCGCGCATGTGCTGCGCCTGCGCGCGCCTGAGTTGGTTGATGAATTCGCACGTCGCAAGTGGTCGTTACCCGAGAGTATTGACCGCGTTTACGTGATCGAAAAAGCCAAGGCGCTGCTTGCTTACAAACCACGATTCGGATTTCGCGAACTGCTGAACGACGTGGACGTGGTTAACCCGTCGGCGTGAGGACTAGCGGACCTTCTTTTTCTTGATGCCGGCGGCCTTGTTTTCTTCCTGCCGCTTGGTCACCCGTGGTGCTTTGCGTTTGGTTTTGGGCAACGCGGCCTTCGCCGTTGCCGCTGCCAGTTCCGGGCTATGACGCCAGACGATGTAGATTTTGCCGATGTGCTGGATTGGCGCGGCGTTGAGCGCATCGCAGATTTCATCAAACCATTTTGTGCGTTGTTCGCGGTCGTCCGTGGAGGCGCGAATCTTGATCAATTCATGCGCTTTCAGGTTGCGATCAATTTCGCGGATGATCGTCGGCGTCAATCCATGGTTGCCAATCATCACGACGGGAACAAGAGAATGCGCTTTTGCTTTGAGCGCACGGCGCTCGATGGGGGATAATGTGATCTTCACATCTCAATTATACGGTTATGGCCAGCGCACGCCCTAAAAACAGTCGGGATTGGGTCCAGCGACATCTGAGCGATCCTTACGTGAAACGCGCGCAGGCCGAGGGCTTTCGTTCGCGCTCGGTCTATAAGCTCACAGAAATTGACGCCAAGGAAAAATTG
>JANNRY010000075.1:0-2173 GCA_031401935.1 Betaproteobacteria bacterium
TGCCACTGAACGATCTCCGTAGTATCAGCGCCTCGGCCAATCGCAACGGCGGGCAGTCCGATTACTACGTTTCCACCTCGCAAAACCCGGTCGCCGATGCGGGCTTCGGCTGGCGGCTATTGGCCGGGCATCAGCAGGAAAGGCCACGCGCGGAAGCAGGCACTTACTACCTTGGGCGCTATGGCCGTGCCACGGGTGACTTGAGCGTTTCCCCAGATCAAACGGCGGTGCGCGTTGGCACGACTGGCGGGGTGGTATTCGCCGACGGCAATCTCTTTGCGACGCGGCGCGTCGACGATAGCTATGCGCTGGTGGAGGTGAAGGGCTATGGCGGCGTCGGTGTCGGGCTTGGCAGCAACGTGCTGACGCGAACCGACGCAAAAGGTGTTGCGCTGATCCCGCGATTGATGCCATACATCGATAATTCGGTGCGAATTGATCCGGCAGAATTGCCCATCAATGCTGAAATCGATTCCATTGAGCAATTCGCTGTACCGGCGTGGCGCAGCGCAGTAAAGGTGGTTTTCCCGGTACGCAGTGGCCGTGGCGCATTATTGAAAATTGTTTTTGATGATAACGAGCCCGCACCGGCCGGTGCCACCGTCAATATCGATGCTGACACGCAGGAGTTTTATGTCGCCCGACGGGGAGAAGCTTTTGTGACCGGGCTGCAACCAAATAATGTAATACGCCTCAAATGGAAAGACCAGCAATGCAAGTTTGCCGTGATGCTTCAGGCCGAGAAAGCGGATGAAATCGCCCGCGTCGGCCCGCTGCTTTGCAAGGGAGTAATGAGATGAAAACCAAATTCACGCAACGACTATTTCTTGTTTTGCTACTGACCGTGGCACATGGCGTTCAGGCGGCGATCACTTGCACCATCAGTACGCCGGGATTCTCCGCTGCCTATGTGCCGAGCACGGCAGCGATGAATATCACGCAGACCAGCTTTACGATGAGGTGTCAGCGGAATCTGGCGGGGGACCCTACAACCATTACCTACGGCGTAAGAAACGATAACGGTCTCAATGAAACAGGGTTTCAAAATCGCGCCAGATTCGCGGGCGTCAACTATATCAACTACGACGTTTTCGCAAATAGCGGTTGCAGCATCGTATGGCGTAACAATGCGGCCAACGATATCGTTGACACCATTACGGGACTGACAGGATTCTTGCCTATTTCGAAAATAACAAACTACTGGGGCTGCATTCCAGGTAGCCAGATTGGTAAACCGGCTGGGACCTATGTCGATACGCTTACGCTGTCTGCGCGCCAGGGAACGGGTGGCGGGCCGGTAATTGCCTCAGGCTCAGGGTTGATATCCATTGTCACCCCTGCCACCTGCACCATTAGTAGCCCGCCCGGCAACGTCGCGTTCGGCACCTACACCGCTTTTGGCCCCATTGTTAACGCCAACACCACCTTCGCTGCCAACTGCACCAGCCTGCTGCCGTATTCGATGGCACTCGATGCGACCGGCGGCGTGGTAGCCGGGCTCAACTACTCGCTTGCGCTGAATACCAGTGGCACCGGCGGCATCAATCCCCTGACCAGCACTGGCACCGGTGTGGCGCAATCGTTCTTCATCAATGGCAGCATGCCAGCGGGGCAGGCGGGCACTTGTGCGACCGGCAGTTGCCCCGGCACGCAGGCGCATACGCTGACAATCACCTACTGATTTACACTTGCCATACAGTTGCCGTGTAGTTGCCTTTTACTTATTCCATTTCTCGTTCATTAACGCAATATTTTTTGAACAGAAAAGAAAAGTTGCGTCGTCCTCGCAAAGGCGTGGATCCAGCGACTTTCAGCGAACGGCGCCGTTGCCCGGTACCTACTGCGGCCAGCTCAGTTTTACCGCTACTAGTCCTTGAGCGCAGCGGTGGCACTACGAGTCAGTGTGATGCGATGCCTCAAAACAAGGCTTGATTCCGATCCTATTTGTTCTTTGTGCATACAATAAACATTGACGCTCTACTTGTTTGTGCATACACTCCAAATTATGAAAGTCGATTTTGACCCACTCAAGAACGAGAGAAACATTAGAGAGCGCCAACTCTCGTTCGAGCGGGTTGCCGAAGTCGATTTCAATGCTGCGTTGGTCGCCCCTGACAACCGAAAAGCGTATGGCGAAACCCGATATATTGCGCTTTGCCACTTGGATCGCCGG
>JANNRY010000076.1:0-3651 GCA_031401935.1 Betaproteobacteria bacterium
GGCGCTGAAGCCGATCGCCCGCCGCGTCAGCTATCTTGGCCAGCGCACCGAACAGCAATTGCCGGCGATCTATGCCGCTTGCGATCTCTATGTCTGGCCCTCGATCAACGAGGCTTGGGGCATGACCTTGCTGGAGGCCCAAGCCAGCGGCTTGCCGGTGGTGGCGGGCCGCACCGGCGGTGTGCCTAACGTGGTCGAGGATGGCAAGACCGGGCTGCTGACCCCCATTGGCGACGCCGCGGCCTTTGCCGCCGCTGTTGCCAAAATGCTGGATGCGCCGGATTTGCGGGCAAGTATGGGCCAGGCCGCTTCTGCGTATATCGCCGGGCGCCATGAACGGTCCAAGGTCGGCAAGTCGGTCGATGCCGCCTTGCAACGGGCCGTCGCACGGTACAAAGCTAGGCCATGACCACGCCCACGACGACATTGGCCATCATCCGCCACGGCCCGACCGAGATCAAAATCCCCGCCACTTATATGCGCGGCGGCACCAGCAAGGGTGTGTTCTTTCGCCTGCAGGATCTCCCCGTGGCAGCACAGGTCGCAGGCCCGGCGCGCGACGCCCTGCTGCTGCGCGTTATCGGCAGCCCCGATCCGTATGGCAAGCAGATCGACGGCATGGGTGCGGCGACATCCAGCACCAGCAAGACGGTCATCCTGTCCAAAAGTAGTCGCGCGGATCACGATGTCGATTACCTGTTCGGCCAGGTTTCCATCGACAGCGCCTTCGTCGACTGGAGCGGCAATTGTGGCAATCTTAGCGCGGCGGTGGGGCCCTATGCCATCAGTAATGGATTGATCGATGCTTCACGACTCCCGCACAACGGCATCGCGGTGGTACGCATCTGGCAGGCCAACATCGGCAAGACAATTGTGTCGCATGTCCCTGTCACCAATGGTCAGGTGCAGGAGACCGGCGATTTTGAACTCGATGGCGTGACCTTTCCTGCGGCCGAAGTGCAGCTGGAATTCATCGATCCAGCAGCAGAAGAAGAAGGCGCGGGGGGCTCGATGTTTCCCACCGGCAACCTGGTCGATGATCTCGATGTACCGGGCATAGGCACGCTGAAAGTCACGATGATCAACGCCGGCATCCCGACCATTTTCGTGAATGCGGAAGCCATCGGCTACACTGGTACTGAACTGCAGGATGCCATCAACAGCGACGCAACGGCGCTGGCGAAATTTGAATCGATACGCTCCCACGGCGCGGTGCGTATGGGGCTGATCAAACACATCGACGAAGCCGCGAAACGCCAACACACGCCGAAAGTCGCGTACGTGGCGAAGCCGGTCGATTACGTCTCCTCCAGTGGCAAACCAGTCGCTGCGGCAAATATTGACGTGCTAGTACGCGCGATGTCGATGGGCAAGCTGCATCACGCCATGATGGGCACGGCAGCAGTGGCCATCGGTACGGCGGCGGCCATTCCGGGCACGCTGGTGAACACCGCTGCGGGTGGCGTCGCGCGCAATGCAGTTCGCTTCGGTCATCCGTCGGGCACGCTTCGCGTCGGCGCAGAAGCGACCGAGAAAGGCGGTGAATGGATCGTCACCAAGGCAATCATGAGCCGTAGCGCACGTGTGCTGATGGAAGGTTGGGTGCGTGTGCCAAGCGACGCGTCATAAGCGCAACGTCGGATTTCTACCGCGATTATTTCAAAGGCCTTAAAATCATCAATCCCGCCGCGTGACCAACCCGCCACGCGCTCATCCAGAGGACTCCCCATGGCACACAATCTGCACGACACCCGTCAGCAACTGACGCTGAAATCCGGCAAAACCGCCACCTACTATTCCCTGCCAAAACTGGCCGAGGCGTTTCCCAATGTGAAGCGGCTGCCGATTTCGATTCGCATCGTGCTGGAGAGCGTGCTGCGCAACTGCGACGGCAAAAAGGTGACGGAAGAACACATCAAGGAACTCGCTGGCTGGAAGCCGACAGCAGCTCGCACGCTGGAAATTCCATTCGTCGTGGCGCGGATAGTGTTGCAGGATTTTACCGGTGTGCCGCTGCTAGCCGATCTCGCTGCGATGCGCGGCGTGGCGGCCAAGCTTGGCAAGAATCCTAAAGTGATCGAGCCGCTGGTTCCGGTTGATCTCGTTGTCGATCACTCTGTACAGATTGATCATTACGGCACGGCTGATTCGCTTGACCTCAACATGAAGCTTGAATTCCAGCGTAATCAGGAGCGCTATGAGTTCATGAAATGGGGTATGCAGGCGTTCGACACCTTCAAAGTCGTGCCACCTGGCATCGGCATCGTGCATCAGGTGAATCTCGAATACCTCGCGCGTGGCGTACACGACAAGAATGGCGTGCTGTACCCGGATTCACTCGTCGGTACCGACTCGCACACCACAATGATCAACGGCGTCGGCGTCGTTGGTTGGGGTGTGGGCGGTATCGAGGCAGAAGCGGGCATGCTGGGCCAGCCAGTGTATTTCCTGACACCCGATGTGGTCGGTGTGAACCTGACTGGCAAATTGCCCGAAGGCACTACCGCGACCGATCTGGTGCTGACCGTAACCGAAATGTTGCGCAAAGCAAAAGTGGTGGGCAAGTTTGTGGAGTTTTTCGGCGAAGGTGCACGCGCCTTGAGCGTGCCGGATCGTGCCACCATTGCCAACATGGCACCAGAGTACGGCGCCACGATGGGCTTCTTCCCGGTTGATGAAGCTACCATGGAATATTTCCGTGCAGGTGGCCGCACGGCTGAAGAACTCGATAAATGCGAGAGTTATTTCAAAGCGCAAGGCATGTTTGGCGTACCGATGGCAGGCGATTGCGATTATTCGACCACGCTTGCACTTGACCTCTCCACCATCAAGACGTCGCTGGCTGGGCCAAAGCGTCCGCAGGACCGGATAGAGCTAGGCCAAATGAAGTCGCAATTTACGTCGCTCTATTCCAAGCCACCTACAGAAAATGGTTTCTCCAAGGCAGCGGGCGATTTGGCCAAGCGCTTCAAAACGGCTGACGGCGTTGACCTTGGCTCGGGTGATGTATTAATTGCAGCCATAACGTCTTGCACCAATACCTCGAACCCAAGTGTCATGTTGGCAGCCGGGCTTCTCGCTAAAAAAGCGGTGGAGCACGGCTTGACAGTGAAGCCGCATATCAAGACGTCGCTGGCACCGGGAAGCCGTGTGGTCACGGATTATCTGACCAAATCGGGATTGTTGCCTTACCTCGAGAAAATGGGCTTCTATCTCGCGGGTTACGGCTGCACGACGTGTATCGGCAATGCGGGGCCACTGGCCGAGCAAATCGAGGAATCGATTGTGAAGAATGATCTTGTCTGCGCGGCAGTCCTGTCAGGTAATCGCAATTTTGAAGCGCGTATTCACGCCAACATTCGCGCCAACTTTCTCGCTTCACCACCGCTGGTAGTGGCATACGCTATCGCTGGGAGCGTGTTGGTCGATTTGCAAACCGAACCGGTCGGCCAAGGCACCAAAGGCCCCGTCTACCTGAAAGACATCTGGCCGACCAGCCACGAAATCGCCGGTGTGCTGGGCTTTGCGATGGACCCTGCTGTGTTCAAAGAGCGCTATTCAAATCTGGGGGCGGACAATCCACTCTGGCAAAACATCAAAGGTACGGTCGGTCAAGTGTACGACTGGCCAAAATCCACTTACATCGCCGAG
>JANNRY010000077.1:0-2295 GCA_031401935.1 Betaproteobacteria bacterium
CGCGGACAGGCTTGGACGGAAATCGTCTGGGGCGCTATTGGAAAATCACCCGCGGGGCCCTGAATACCCCTGGAGAGATGCTAGACCGATTTGGTGGATGGCGCAATACTTGCACGCGTTGCGTACGGATGCAAAATGCCACACGCCAAACGATGGCGCTAACTCGTGTCGCAGAGCTTTCGATGAGGTCGTCAAAGCAATTTCCATCGGGTAGTAACTCATCCGAGAATGCGAAACGCAGGTTTCGTCGGTTTCGAGCCATGGCTCAATGTAGCGGCGCGTATATTTTCAAGATTGGAGAAACATCGTGGGCCGATTCTCGATCCAACCATTCGCGCCACTGGGCGCTCAATCTTTCGCGGACAAGTAACGGGGGGAACACATGTGGTTGCGTCGAGTCTCTTTTGTATTGGTATTGTTGGGCGCACTTGCGCTGGGCATCTATTGGTTCGCCTTTCGCGAACCCCTTCCGGATACACGTCTGGTTTGTCACTATGGTGCTTATGAGCTCGATGACGGCCGCATTCTCACCATTTCGCCATCGAGTGGCGCGCAGTCGCTGCGGTTCGTATTCATGGACGGTGATACCGGACGGCTGCTGCCGGAAAAATACGCAGCCGAATCGGTAACCGGACGATTTGTCGCTGGACCTGGCTGGGCGGGCGAAACGCCGATCCGCACGAAAGTGATTTTTGACGGGTGCGACGCCAAGGCCCTGTCTATTGCAATGGACAATAAGCCTGCGGTCATCGGCAAAAAAAGAATGTTCGACGTGACGGACGGGCAATTCGAAAGCCATGGATTGAATCTCGCCGGACGACTCGTCATGCCGAAAACGGCTGGCAGGATTCCGGTCGCCGTGTTGATCCACGGATCCGAGCGCGACTCGGCGAAACTGTTCAACCGCCTGCAATATCTATTGCCTGCGAATGGTATCGGTGTCTTCGTTTTCGACAAACGTGGCACGGGACAATCTGAGGGCCGCTATACGCAGGATTTTCAGTTGTTATCCGATGACGCCGCCGCGGCGATAAACAAGGCGCGAGAAATGGCCGGGCCGCAGGCGAGCGAAGTGGGATTCCAGGGCGGCAGTCAGGCGGGCTGGATTATTCCATTGGCGTCACGCAAAACCCGCGCAGATTTTGCGGTGGTCGGCTACGGCATGGCGGAAAGTCCGCTGAGCGAAGATCGTGAAGAGGTGTTCGACGACTTACGCACGGCCGGCTTCGGTGACGATGTGATCGCAAAGGCGCGGGAGATAACTGACGCAACCGGTCGCGTGATGGGGTCTGGTTTCAAAAGCGGCTTTGACGACCTGGATACCGTGCGCGCGAAATTTCGCAACGAACCGTGGTACTCGAAAATCAAAGGTGAATTCAGCGGCGAGTTTCTGCGCGCACCTAATTGGGCGATCCGCATGTTCGGCCCGTGGCTCGATGTCGGCACATCATGGACTTACGATCCGCTGCCGGCACTCAACGCTTATCAAGCGCCACATTTATGGATTCTCGCCGGGCGCGACAGTTCAGCGCCATCGCAAAACACAATTCGCGTTCTGCGCGACTTGCAATCCACGCATCCAAAACTGGATGTTGTGCTGTTTCCCACAGCGGATCACGGCATCGTTGAGTTTGAAGTAAAGAACAGCGCGCGAACTGATACTCGCTTCTCTGAGGGATATTTTCCGCTGATGGTCGATTGGATTTTGCGCAAGGACCCAACCGTCAAGGTCAACGGTCCGATTGTGACCCGTGGACGCGCGCGGGAATGACACTTGAGATAGTCGCCGTCTGGTGTGCACATTTCACAGGCCGACCCGTATTCAACAATGCACCCAAACAGCGCAAGAATTTCCCAGCACATCGCAACGCAGAACGCCATCCGGCGGACATCCCAGCCATAAAGTGTCTCGAAAGGCGCGTCAGTGCTAGTGTTTGGCTATCAATAACGCCCGGTCAGCCCCAGCGCCACAAACGGCGGCTCGCGACCATTGAGCTTCTCCAGCATGATGAGTTCATCGTCGTTGTGATTGACGAAGCCCGCTTTCTCAACCTTCATCATGCCGCCGCGATCATCCAGCCACACTGGTGTTTCGTGATGTGTGGTCTTGAGTATCTTCGGTTGCGCCATACCCACACCGCTCACCGCCGCTTCGCCGTAGCACAGGCAAAAATAGGTACGACCTTCATGGACCTCAAGGTAGCAACCGGTTCCGCGAACACCGACCGAGGCATGCGGGACTTTGATAATGAGCTCATCATTAACGCGCGTAGAAAATACCGCGAGCACTTTCCC
>JANNRY010000078.1:0-4838 GCA_031401935.1 Betaproteobacteria bacterium
CCGATTCGGCCAGGTGAACAACCTCTTGAAACATTACACCTACACAATTTATGCGGCGGTTTACATAAATCAACCCAAACCGCGCGCCAATATAGCAACACGGTCGTAGAATACGGATATTAGCCGTTAACAAACGTGAAACTTGAGTCTCGATCTGGAACCAGAAATCGACACGTATCTTTTGCTACCCGCAGCACTGTCGGCGGCAGAGACTCGTCTTTTGGATCAGGCGCATCCACTGAGTTTTCGCGTGTTCGATGACTTGCTTCGGCGCATGCAACTGCCTCTCGTTTTGAACGCAGCGGGGCCGCCGACACTACGTCGCTCCGCTTTCAACGCCTATATGCAAATGCGCGATCTTACGATGCGCTGCCATTTGCGCGCGCCAATGTGGTCTTGGTGGAACATGCCAGCTGATCACCACATTTAATGAAGACAGGAGGTTTCTATGATTAAAAATTCAATGATTAATGCGAAAGAGTTGAAGATGCTGGAGTTGCTCACACAGGGCGGATCGAGCAAATCCATGGCGCTAAATATGGGCTTCAAAGAGGGCACGATGCGGGTCTATATGCATCACCTCTACCGGAAGCTGGGCGTAAATTCCAAGACCCGTGCGGTCACCTGGTATCTGGCCAACGCCAGCCGAGACCTGAACGGGAGTGCAGAGGACAACACGCAAGCACTCGGTCCAGCGAGCGAAGAAACGTTCGGCAATATGGCGTTACGCACTAATTTGCTGGCGTCTCTCGGCGTCATGAGCATGTTCTTCGGGGCTTTTGGTCGCATGTGGGAAGTGACCACGAGGCTCAAGGGCGGCGCGCTGGACGCAGAGACAGAAAAAATCCGCAGAACCTCGCGCCAGTTGTGGGAAGCGCTGCTTGCCGGGGATTTCGCATACGCAAAACGGCTTTATGATCGGGGCGTCACGCCAAAGCTGTTCATCGATTCTCCCTCAGATTGCTTGCTGGTAGCCATGATGCTGCTGATCGGCGGATACTCCAACGCGGCCAATCAAGTAATAGCCCAACTGAAGCGGCGGGAAAAAGGCCGTCTTGGGATCTCGGGAGATGAATACAAGATGATTCGTGCACTTCGCGATGCACTTGACTCACAAAGTGGCAACAGTGGCAACGCACTGGCCAGCCTCTACCAAATGGCTGCCGAAAACAAATCGCAGCCAATACTCAAGGATGTGGCGATGACTGCGCTGTTTTACGTCTATCGCGAGCGCAAAGAACTTGAGTACGCTAGCACGACGGCCAACGCCATCTGTGCCGAGGCAGAGGGCGTGCGTCAGCATTTGCAGGCGATGGGGGAGAAACCGCTATATAAAGATGCGACCCTACCGGAGCCAGTGAATGTCGCCAAAACTGAACTGCAGGGGTATCTGGAGCAACTCGCCTCCGCATAAGCTGACTGTCCCGAGGCAAATTGCGTTCAGCGAAGATTTTGCCACGAACTGCGCGCGTTACCGAAGTAGGTACTGATGTTGGCATGGGTCGCTAACGTGGCGTGCTCGGCCATCTCCGAACCTCGGTCTAGGCGGGAATTTCGCATTGATTGGCAGCGGAAAGATACGCCTCCCAGCGATTATGCGGCAATGCAAATACCGTACACGCTCACGTACTTGATCGACAATTTTTCTCGATTTTAGCGGCGGTAACGCGATGCTAGACTGCCGCTAAAGAGGCGCGCCCGATTGAAAACTAGGCGTCACGAACAAGCTGGAAAAAGTGAATCTGTTACAGGTGTATATTTCTACAGAAAATTAAAGATGTCCCATCATTGCAAAAAGCTATTGGGTCTCACCAATCGCTGTCCAAGATCACTCAACTATTTTCGTAGCCAATATGCCCGTCTTGTTCTCGTATGGAAGCCTTCAGAGCGAAAGTGTTCAGATCGATACATTCGGTCGCCGACTAATTGGCATCAAAGATCAGCTCCCTGGATATGCGCTCACGCAAGTTCCAATTACGGATCCGAAACGGGTCGAGATTCATGGTACATCGCACTACGCAAATGCGGAAGCGGCGGACAACGCGTTAAGTCAGGTTTCCGGAACGGTGCTTGACGTCACGGAAGAAGAACTCTCGCAGTCAGACAGGTATGAAGCAGCCGATGGGTACTCCCGTGTTCAGCTTACCATGGCCTCTGGCAGGTTGGCCTGGGTTTATGTGTTCAGCAAGCGCTCGTAGCGCAGGATCAAAGTGAGGTCTAACAAGGTGGTCAATAACGCCCGCTTCGGTCGCTGGACGCCGCAAACACATCCTTCTCTATGCAACCCTACGAAATCTCTACCGACAGCACACGGCTAAACGTGAAGGCGATTCACGCATTCCTGACCCAAACTTATTGGTCCTCGGGAATCCCGTTCGCCACGGTAGAGAGGGCAGCAAGAAACTCGGTTTGCGTTGGCGCGTACGTGGGCAACGCACAAGTTGGCTTCGCCCGGATGGTCACCGACAGAGCGACTTTCGCTTACCTTGCTGATGTCTACGTTTTGGAGGAACACAGAGGCAACGGACTTTCCCGAAGGATGATGGAAGCGATCACACAGCTTCCTGAGCTTCAGGGCCTCCGACGAATGATGCTCGTCACGCGTGACGCGCATGGGCTATACGAGAAATTTGGCTTCAAGCCTTTGGCTGCACCGACTCGCTTTATGGAACTGCATAACGCAAATGCATATGCGCCGCAGCCGCCAGTAATTGATATTGGCTAAAAATAAGAAACTCTAGCGTTGGCCAAGCTTACAAGCATTAATGCTGCCAGATGCCGCGCCAGTGCTAGAGTATGATAATTAATTCGAAGACAGGGGCCAAGCAACGACTTGACTATTTCGCTGCCTCGATTCGAATCAACTCACCATCGGTTGCATCGGTCAACAGATAAAGATTGCCGTCGGGCCCCTGTCGCACATCGCGGATGCGTCCCAGCTTTCCATCGAAAAGGCGTTCTTCCGAAACCACTTTATCGCCGTTGAGCGTGAGCCGCACCAGCGCTTGTTTTGCCAAGGCCCCGACGAACAAATTGCCTTTCCACTTTGGAAAATTGTTCGCCGTATAAAATGCCATTCCCGATGGTGCAATCGATGGCACCCAGACGTACACTGGCGCAACCATGCCTTCCTTCGCGGAGCCTTCGCCGATCTTCGTACCGCTGCCGTAGTTTGCGCCGTAGGTGATCACCGGCCAGCCGTAGTTCAATCCTGCGACGAGAACATTGATTTCATCGCCACCCTGCGGACCGTGCTCATGCGTCCATAAGCGGCCGGTATCCGGATGCAGCGCTGCGCCTTGCATATTGCGATTACCCCAGGTGAAAATTTCTGGTCGCGCACCCGGTGTTTTTACGAACGGATTGTCGGTCGGCACGCGGCCATCATCGTGCAGGCGAATGCTTTTGCCGCCGTGGTCGTTCAATTGCTGCGCACGGTGTGCGACCCCTTTGGCCGGACTGTCGCCGCGATCACCCAATGTAAGAAAAAGATAGCCTTGCCGATCAAACACGATGCGCGATCCGAAATGCTGCCCGGCGCCAGATTTTGGCTGCATCTGAAACAACACTTCGACGTTCGTCATTACCGGCGCGACACGCGTGCCGCCCAGTTTGCCGCGCGCGAGCTCGGTGCCAAATTCGCCGGGCGTGCCCGCGTTGTAGCTCCAATATATCCAGCCGTTCTCAGGGTACTTCGGGTGTAACGTCACATCCAGCAAACCGCCCTGCCCGTGCTGCACCGCCTGCGGGAGACCCTCAATGGATTTTTCGACAAGCTTGCCGCCGTCAATAATCCGCATGGTACCGCGACGTTCGGTCACGAGCGTCCGGTCATCGGGCAGGAACGCCATTCCCCACGGGTTTACAAGCCCTTTCACCACTGATACCGCACGCACTGTGTATTGCTCGGTATTGAATACTCGTTCGCTCGACGTATTTTTCACGTCCTGCGCCATCGATAAGGTCGTCACAAAACATGCGGCTGCTGCACCAATGCAATGGGCAAACGAACATTTTTGTTGCGTCATAAAAACACTCCTGAACTATCAGCTTTTGAGAAGCTGCGTGAAATTCTTGCGGAATTTGCTCAGCTTCGGCGAGACCACCGCCATGCAATAGCCCTGATGGGGATTACGTTTGAAAAATTCCTGATGGTACTCTTCAGCAGGATAAAAAACCTCCGCATCGACCACTTGGGTGACGATTGCATCACCCCAAATTTTTTCATTTGTCAGATAGGCAATGCTTTCAGTCGCTATTGCTACCTGTTCCGCCGAATGCGTAAAAATCGCGGATCGATATTGCGTGCCGGCATCATTACCCTGCCGGTTTAGCGTGGTGGGATCATGAATGCCAAAGAACACCATCAATATTTGTTTGTATGAAATGACAGCAGGGTCAAACGCGACCTGCACGACTTCGGCGTGACCTGTGGTGCCGCTGCATACCGCCTCGTAGCTTGGGTTTGCGCCTGGGCCGCCCATGTAGCCGGAGACAACATCCTCAACGCCTTTGACATCGTCAAACACCGCCTCAAGGCACCAGAAACAACCTCCGCCTAAAGTGGCAACTTCAATATTTTTCATCGTAGTACTTTCTTTCATTCGGGAACGCTTTTAGTCAGGTGAAATGCCAAGACCTTTCACCGATACCGCCGCTGCTGACACTACGGCGCTTTCAAATTAACAAGCCCATCCTCAAACAAAGATGGGCCTGTTTAATTTGAAGCAGGTTTGATTTATTTACTTGGCAAAATTTGCCGCAACAAAATCCCAGTTGACGATTGACCAGAAGCCCTTGAGATAGTTAGGGCGGCTATTGCGGTAGTCGATGTAATA
>JANNRY010000079.1:0-1870 GCA_031401935.1 Betaproteobacteria bacterium
CTTCAGTACCTGGCTGGGTGCCTTGCTTGCAGCGGCAATCGAGGCATCCTTTTTGCCACCCAATGCATTCTCCCGCATCAAGCGCGAAGCCTTTCCGCTGCCAGTGTGCCGAGAGCCGCCCGGATTCACCGCACATCGCCACCGCCATTTCCACCGCGCGTTTGGCTGGATCGGGAATCGGCACGGGATCATTAAAAAACACCATCATGCCGTCGCCCGTGAAGCGCTCCAGCGTGCCGCCGAATTGCTCGACCAGCCGCCCCATCGCGCCGTGATATTCGCGCAGCGCCTGCATCACCAGTTCTGGCTCTGTCGTTTCGGCGAAGGCCGTGAAACCGCGCAGATCGATGAACACCACCGCGATTTCGCGGCGATGTGAAATCAATGGATCTTCCGCGCCACCGGCGACGATCAAATCAGCCAACTGCGGTGACAGAAAGCGTTTCAGGCGCATCAGCTTTTCGCTGCGTGCCACTTCCTCATTGACGCGCTTTTCCAGCGATTCATTCCATCGGGCAAGTTCTTTCGCCTGCGCCTCGACCTGATCGTAAAGATGCTTCACGCGCAACAGCGAACGCACGCGTGCGAGCAACTCCGGCGCGTGGATTGGCTTCGACAAAAAATCATCCGCACCCGCATCCAATCCCTTCACGCGTTCCTGATAAGGATCGAGCGACGTCACCATCACGATTGGCAGCATGCGGTGGCGCGAGTCTTCACGCAGCGCACGGCAGACCGCAAAGCCATCCATGCCCGGCATGATCACATCGAGGAGAATTAAATCAGGTGATGCCTCAGCAACCGAGGCGAGGCACGACGCACCATCATGTGCGCTACGCAACGCATAGCCATGCACAGTCAGGAGATCAACAAGCAAACGCCGGTTCGCCTCGTTGTCATCGACAACGAGGATCGTTCCTGTGCCCGGTGCGCTGGCAGGTTTTGCTGTCGTCATCAACGTGCCCCTCCCAGGGCCGGTGAATAATTTTTACTGGTTCTGCAATGTGCGGTGATGACCATTCAATTATCACCCTCTCTCCCATCAAGGGAGATAGGCTACTTTTCTTCCCTCCCCCCTCGTGGGGGAGGGACCGAGGGAGAGGGGGTAAGCACAACGACCTCATCAAATAGTACAACCACAACCCATTAAACCGGAACCAACCCCCGAATAGTACCCAAAAACGCCTTCAAATTTAGTGGCTTCGGCTCAAACCCATCAAACCCCGCCTCATGAATCTTTTCCCGCACATTCCCCATCACTGAAGCCGTCACCGCTATCACGGGCGTAGCGGCAATGGCAGCATCCGCACGAATTTCCCGAATCGCATCCAGCCCCGAAATGCCCGGCAGATGAATATCCATCAACACCAGTTGCGGATGACATTTACGAATCAACTCAAGACCGATCTCGCCTTGGTCCGTCTCCATCACCCAATACCCCTGATGCTCAAGCACATCCTTCATCAGCCGACGGCTTTTTTCATCATCTTCAACAATCAGGATCAAGGGTTTCTCCATATTGTGCACTGACTTTCATTTCAACCAGATGCGCGCCTAGTGCAGATACAGTTCAGCTGGCACGATCTGTTCCCTCTCCCGGCAACGGGAGAGGGCTAGGGTGAGGGCGATCTTTCTCACCTCCCGCTGATTCCGAAATCACTCCACCCTCGTTGCTCGCCACCCCATCCGGCAACAAAAACGAAAACGCCGCCCCCTTACCCAATTCACTCTCCACCCAAATCCGCCCACCGTGCAGCTCCACCAGCCGCTTCGCCAACGACAAACCAAGCCCCGTCCCCTCCAGCTTCGCACTCCCGCTGGATTTCAATTGACGAAATTCCTCGAAAATCGCCGCGTGATCTTCAGCGGC
>JANNRY010000080.1:0-14767 GCA_031401935.1 Betaproteobacteria bacterium
GAGGGCATTTGCGCCATCGGTGATGTCGTCCTGCATCTTCAGTCCCCACTGCTTGAAGCTGGTCGTGTAGTGTTTTTTGCCAAAACCGGTAGAGCCGCGCGGTTCGGGCTCCAACACGGCATAGCCGCGCGAGGCCAGAAACTGCGCCACGGGCGAGCGCCCCCATTGAATACCGCTGTAGCCGCGCACCCACGGTCCGCCGTGAATGTTCACCACCAGCGGCAGATTCTTGCCATCGCTATTGATCGGTGTCGTCACCCACGCCGGAATCTCCATGCCATCGCGGGTTTTGTATCTGATGAAAGTGCGTTTGCTCATCAGCGCAGGCGGCAGCCAATCGCGCGATTTCGATATTTCCTGTAACTTCGATTTTTCGCGGTCGTATAAATAATAGCCCCCGGGGTTAGTGTCGGAAGCGGAATAGATCAGTACATAGCGACCGCTCTCATCGGCGACCATCACATTGTTGGTGTTGTTGGGCAAGGCCTTGTCGATGCCGTCTTGCAGGCGCGACTGGTCGGCATCGAACCAGGTTGCATCAGGCATGGCAGCGTTGTAGCGAACGCCCATCAGCGCTTTTTTCTCACGGCTGAATATCAGGCTGCCGGTCAAGTCAATCATTGGATGCTGCAATAATTTTTCGCCAAGTTTTCGCGCGGCGATGTCGTATTTGAAAATCGCGCGGCGGTCGAGGCCAATATTGGACGAGACGTACAAAGTTTTGTTGTCGTAATCGAATGCAATGGGTTGGATGCTACCTTGGTCGCCAGATGGCTCGCCTATCATCTCCCACGGCGCATCGGCGTTGCTTCGATGCCAGAGGGTTTGCCGGCGCGGCTTGTTCGGATCGGTGCGCTCCTCGAGACGCACAGCGATTCGTGGCACGAGATCGCGATCAAGCACCCAGCGCACGATATTGCCGGGCGTCTGCGGGGTGAGCAGCTTGTATTCGCCCGTTCGGGTATTGAAGCGATATACATCGGCGTAACTCTGGCTGCGCCCAAATATTTGCGCAATCGAATCACCGCTGCCATCGAAGGTGCGGCTCAGAACCTGAAAGCTGGTGCTGGTTCCTTGAAAGTACACGGAATTTTGTCGCGCCCTGCGGTCCGCTGAACGCTCAAGCGGATAGGTCAGATCGCGCGCGTTCTTGCCGTCGATGTCAATCGCGTAGGCGCCCCTGAGGTAGATTTCGCCACTTGCCTCGGCAAAATCGGCCACACGAAAATATAGTCGGTCGTTGCTAAGCCACTCAAAATCGTGGACATCCAAATCCTTGTAGCCGGTGACGATATTCGACTTGCCTGCCTGAAAATCAATGATCACCAGATTCTCGCGGCCATTGATTGGACGCAAAGCAGCTAGTTTGCTACCGTCTGGCGAGATCGACATTTTCGAATATTGCGCGCGGCGGAAGAAGGTCTCAACAGGGATGTCGGCAGGTGACGTGAAGCGCGGGGTTGGCTTGACGGATTCAGAAGTTTGCGCAACTGCGGGAAGGACGACGAAAATGAGCAAGCCCAATATGGGGGCGGATCGTATTGGTGTCATTGGTGAATCCTCACGCTAACGGTTTAGCCGCAGTCGCTCAACAAGATTTCCGACCGGCATTTATAAGGACGCTATTGTCGCAGATTAGTAAACACCAGCACTGGCGCGCTTCTTCAGCCGTTTTAATCATGAAATCCTCACCAGCGGCTCATGCCCATCATTTTATGCGGGTAATTATTTCCCCAACAATCGCTTCAACGAATCCAGTACCGCATCGGCTTTTTCACGGCCAGTACCTTTGTCCCGCACGCCACCGAATTCGGTGATGAGGCCAGTGATCGTTACGCCGAGCGCGCCAGCAGTTGCAATCGCGAGGCGTGCCTTGAACGCGCTATCGAGCGCGAAACGGGGATCGTTCAGATTGCCGTCAAGCGTGAACGGCACTTCGATGCGGCCATCGCGTTCGCGGATCATGTTGACGACGGTGTCACGCGGCATGCCCATAAAGGTGCTCGCGGCTTTTTCGCTTGATCGGAGTTCCAAACCTTTCAGCACCAAGCGTCCCGGCGCGGTCAGGCGCTTTGATTCAATCTTGGCATTGAGGTCAAGATCGAGCGTGCCTTTACGTACGCCCGTTTCGGCAGCTTTGATCAGATACGGCTCGAGCGTCGCGATCTCGACGTCTCGCAATGTGGTTTTGATACTGCCGTCGCGCGAAGCGAATTCCATATTGCCAGCGATTGAAAGCGTGCCACTCTGGGTGGGGCCGACGATATTGGCGTTGATGTCGATAACGCTATTGCCCGTCAATTCAGGCAAGCGCAAATTGGTGATGCTGGCCGCAACATTGTCGAGTTTGACTAGCAACGGCGGGGAGCGCACTTCTTCATCGAAGTACGATATGGCTGAATTTTTCAGCGTGATGGATTCGATAAGCGCAGCGGTTGCCGGCACGGCTACTGTGCTTGATTTTCCTGTCGCCGAACCTTTTTCAGTGAAGCTGGGCAATACCCGCAATTTCCCGCTGCGGTCCCGCAGCACGGCAAGTGTTGCGCGTTCGATGCGAATCCGATTGATCCGGAAGACACCTGAGGTGAAGCTGCCAAGGTCTGGCGCAATCACAACGCGTGCCGCCGTGAGCACATGACGCACCGGCCAGCCTGCGGGGGCATTGAGCTTGAGATCGGTGATCGTGATGTCCTTGAACGACACCTGAATCTCGCCAACTTCGCTTTGCGTGCCGAGCGCATTGACCACACGCGAACGCAATTCACTGAGGGCGATCTGATAGGCGATGAACACGCCAATGGCCAATACGGCGATGAGTGCGACTGCGATCAAACTCCAGCGACGCGTGCGGCTCATACATTAACCATGCGTAAGAAAATCATTGAAACTCTAGCATTGGCGGGAATCAACAGCCGTTTATGGCCTGAAAGCCTCGCCAGTGCTAGTGTTTGTTATTTTAATGCCTTGTAACGAACCCGCTTCGGACGCGCACCTTCTTCGCCCAGACGGCGCAGTTTGTCGTTCTCGTATTCGTTGTAATTGCCGTCGTAAAAAACCCACTGCGAATCGCCTTCACACGCGAGGATGTGCGTGGCGATACGGTCCAGAAACCAGCGATCATGCGAGACCACCATGATGGAGCCACCGAATTCCTGCAATGCATCTTCCAGCGAGCGCAACGTTTCCACGTCGAGATCGTTTGATGGCTCATCGAGCAGCAAAACGTTCGCGCCTTTGAGCAGCGTGTAAGCCAAGTGCAAACGCCCGCGCTCACCACCAGACAGATTGCCCACCAGTTTTTGTTGATCGCTGCCTTTGAAATTGAAGCGACCGATGTAGGCGCGCGATTGCATCTCGAATTTGCCGATGGTGAGAATATCGGCACCGCCTGAAATAGCCTCCCACACAGTCTTGTCGTTCGGCAGTGAATCGCGCGATTGGTCGACGAACGCCAAGTTCACCGTCGGGCCGATCTTTACTTCACCGCTATCGGGTTTCTCAACGCCCTGGATGAGTTTGAATAACGTCGATTTACCAGCACCGTTCGGGCCAATCACACCGACGATAGCGCCGGGTGGCACGCGAAAGGAGAGGTTATCGATCAGCACGCGCTCACCGAATGATTTTGTCACGCCGACGAATTCGATCACTTCATTGCCGAGGCGCTCAGCGACGGGAACAAATATTTCCTGCGTCTCGTTGCGCTTTTGATATTCGTAGCTGGACAGTTCCTCAAAACGCGTCATGCGGGCCTTGGATTTCGCCTGCCGTCCTTTAGGATTCTGGCGGACCCAATCCAGTTCTTTTTTCAACGTACGCTGAC
Source organism: Betaproteobacteria bacterium (assembly GCA_031401935.1). Classification (GTDB taxonomy): domain Bacteria; phylum Pseudomonadota; class Gammaproteobacteria; order Burkholderiales; family Usitatibacteraceae; genus UKL13-2. Next base: position 3,824 of record JANNRY010000080.1, read on the forward strand.
GAGCGGATTCGCTCGATTCCTCTTTCTTCAAACGGTCGGACTTCTGTTCCAGCCACGAGCTGTAATTGCCTTCGTAGGGAATGCCGGTGCCACGATCAAGCTCGAGAATCCACTGCACGGCGTTATCGAGGAAGTAGCGATCATGGGTGATGCCGACGACGGTGCCGGGGAATTTTTGCAGGAACTGTTCCAGCCATTCGACGCTCTCTGCATCAAGGTGGTTGGTCGGCTCATCGAGCAGAAGCATATCCGGCTTGGAAAGCAGCAAACGACACAGCGCAACGCGGCGTTTTTCACCGCCGGAAAGATTGCCGACGATGGCATCCCACGGTGGCAGGCGTAGCGCATCCGCTGCGATTTCCAACTGTGTATCGGTGTTATCGCCACCTTCGGCGTTGATGATCGCTTCCAGTTTGGCCTGCTCGGTCGCCAGTGCGTCGAAATCGGCGTTTTCCTCCGCGTAGGCTGCGTAGACTTCATCGAGCCGCGCTTTGGCTTGCAACACCCCGCCAATGCCTTCTTCAACCGATTGCCGCACCGTCTGCTCGGGCTTGAGTTGTGGCTCCTGCGGCAGATAGCCGATTTTGATGCCGGGCATCGGTACGGCTTCGCCCTCGATCTCTTTGTCGAGGCCCGCCATGATTTTGAGCAAAGTTGATTTGCCTGAGCCATTGACACCGAGCACGCCGATCTTGGCGCCGGGGAAAAATGACAGAGAAATATTTTTGAGAATCTGGCGTTTGGGCGGAACAATCTTGCCCACGCGATTCATGGTGTAGACGTACTGAGCCATGGTGTTTGCTGCCTTGCGAGGTGAAGAACAATATCGGGGTAAATCGAGGAAGCTGTATTTTACGCGAGTGATGGTGGAAAGTACGCGAAAAGTACGCTTGACAAGCGGAATTAGCTATGAAAAACGCCAGAAAACGCATATTTCGATGGCACTTAATGGCGAGCGCGCGGTCAACAAAGTCGGGGTTACAGCCGTTAAACACAGTACCAAGCGTATTCACCGGGACATTCACAGGCATCAGAATTTTGGATGTTACGAAACCCGGCATTTTCTTTGCTTTGTCATCTCAATCCCCGATGATGCAACCGTTACCCACCTGGAGATTGCATGAGCACCAACGCGACGTTTTTTGCAGCACAACTTGGCGACATCAACCGCGAACATCTGCGCGGGCATTTCCTGCAGCTTGACGCGCAGGATCGTCACCTGCGCTTCGGCGCATCGATAAACGACAACGCCGTCATCAGCTATGTCGATACCATCGATTTTGAGCGCGACGAGGTCTATGCTATCGCCGACGATACGCAACAGATTCTCGGTGCGGTCCATATCGCAATCCTTGATGAAGAGGCCGAACTTGGTCTTTCGGTGCTGTTGGCAGCGCGCGGGCAGGGCGTCGGTAATGCACTGTTTGAGCGCGCCGTAATGCGTCTGCGCAACCGTTGCGTGCGTGAGGTGCTGGTGCGATGCCTGTATCAAAATGCGGCCATGATGCATCTGGCGCAAAAACACGGGATGCAAATCCAGCAAGACGGCAGCGACCGTGAGGCGCGGCTTGTATTGCCCGCGGCAACATCCGGCACCTACATGCTGGAGTGGCTGCAAGATCAGCAAGCCACCTACGTCGGTAACGTACGCGAAAGCACGCGGTTCGGGCAATTGGTGTTGGCGGGGTTTCCGGCTTTCCGGCCGCACTCAAGATAAGGGTCATTTCCGCATAAAATGACTGAATGAAAATACCAAAACGGCTACAGCCGCTGCTGGAGGATGGTCTCATCGACGGCGTGGTGCGCCAGCTCATGAGTGGCAAAGAGGCGATGGTGTTTGTCGTCCACTGCGGTGACGAAACCCGCTGCGCAAAGGTCTACAAGGAGGCCAACAAACGCGCCTTCCGTCAGGCGGTCGATTACACCGAAAACCGCAAAACCAAAAACACCCGTCAGGCACGCGCGATGGCCAAGGGCACGCGTTTTGGCAGAGAGTCGCAGGAAGCCGCATGGCAGAACGCCGAGGTGGATGCACTCTACCGCCTGGCAGCGGCAGGCGTGCGCGTACCGAAGCCGTACAACTTCCACGAGGGCGTGCTGCTGATGGAGTTGGTGACCGACGCCGAGGGCAACGCCGCGCCGAGACTGAACGACGTCGAGTTCACAGCTGAGCTAGCCATCAAATACCATCTCGCTCTCATTGGCGAAGTGGTGCGAATGCTGTGCGCAGGGGTGATCCACGGTGACCTGAGTGAATTCAATATTCTTGTCAGCGGCGATGGCCCGGTCATCATCGATTTGCCACAAGCCGTCGATGCTGCTGGCAACAACCACGCACAAGCAATGCTGGAGCGCGACGTGGCGAACCTGCGCAATTACTTCGGTCAGTTCGCGCCAGAACTGCTCGTCACCCAATACGGTCGTGAAATATGGGCGCACTATGAAGCCGGTACATTGACGCCTGATGTCGTACTCACGGGGCGGTTCGAACGAAAACACAAAGCCGTGGACATGGACAGTGTGCTGCGTGAAATCGAAGACACGCGGCTGGAGGAAGCGGCGCGCTTGTTGCGGATGCAGAGTTAGTCTTGCATCAATCAGTTTGTCGGGAAGTCCACCAATGAAATTGCGCGCGCTCACGCCAGATGCAAGACTGTTGCTGGCACTTTCGTTTGCGCAATTGGTTGCGTGGGGGAGTTGCTACTACGCCTATGCGGTGTTGATGGAGCCGATTCAGGCGGCGCTAGATATTTCCAAAAGTACCGCCGCTGGCGCGTACAGCCTGGGATTGCTGGTGATGGGGTTCACGGCGATTCCAGTCGGCATCCTCATCGATCGCGGTCGACATTTTCAGGTGCTTGTCGTTGGCACGTTGGTCACGATGGTCGGCATGCTGCTACACGCCGCCATTGAATCGGCGTGGCAGCTATACGCGGTGTGGGCGCTAATCGGTGCAGGGATGGCGTGTACACTTTACGAATCGGTATTTGCATTTCTGATTCGCGCCTACCCGAACGACTATCGGCGCTACATCACTTTTGTAACATTGCTGGGTGGGCTCGCCAGTACCGTGTTCTGGCCCCTCACCACGCTAATGCTCGCGCATTTCGGATGGCGAGGTGCGTTCGTCGGTTTGGCGTTGCTGCAATTGGTGGGATGCTTCCTGTGTTATCTGGCTTTTCTGCCACGTGGGCTACCTGCGCGCCTGTCCGTGCGCCCAGCCGGCACTGAAGAAAGAATGTCAGTCGCGACGTTGCTACGATCACGTCCGTTTGTGTTGCTGGCGATTTCGTTTACGCTGCAATCAATTGTCCTCGCGGGGCTGGCCGCGCATATCATCGCCCTGTTTTCAGCGTCTGGCGTGAGTGTGGCGATGGGTCTGCTCGCAGCGTCATCGATTGGCATCATGCAGGTGGTGGGGCGCATCGTATTGCTGCTGGCGGGATCGCAAATGAAGCCTTCCACAACGGCGACTGTCGTTGTGTGGCTAATGCCGACTGCGGTCGTCACGCTGTTGGCGGTCGCGGTGAGCCCGTGGTTCATATTTCTTTACGCGTTCTTATTCGGTAGCGGCAATGGCATGATGACCATCGTCAAAGGTACCGCCACAGCAGATTTGATCAGCCGGGACCGGGTCGCGATGCTCAATGGTGTACTCGCCACGCCGACCGCGATTGCACGCGCGGTTGGGCCAATCCTGATTGCTACCATTTGGGATTTCTTTGGCAATCCTCAGGCGGCAATATTTGTGGTGTTGGCAATCGCAGCGTGCGCGGCGATCGCACTATCGGCCGCGTATCGAGTGGCAGCAGATAAGTAGGGCGTGCCGCTACGAGAGTTTGCGAAGCGGCTGCGGAATCAGGCTGCGTTCACCGATGGTGAAGGCGCCTTCAATCAATAACGCCATTGCCGCTACTGGAATCGCGCCAGCTAGCAGCGTGGCGTTGTCGTTCAAAGCCAAGCCTGTGACGATGCGCTCGCCAAAACCGCCAGCACCGATGAAGGCCGCAATGGTTGCGGTGCCAACATTGATGATGGCTGAGGTCTTGATGCCAGCCAATATGGTCGGTCGCGCAAGTGGTAGTTCGATTAGTCGCAAGATTAGCGGCGGCGTCAGGCCCAGCGATTCGGCGGCTTGCTTCGTTCCGCGCGGAATCTGTGTCAAACCGGTGTGCGTGTTACGCACGATTGGCAGCAACGCATACAGCGCCAGCGCGATAAAAGCGGGCACGATGCCGATTCTGCCGGTAAGGGGAATGAGGATGGCAAGTAGCGCCAGCGAGGGAATAGTTTGCAACACCCCAGTAACACCGAGAATGATCGCTTCCGCAGCGCGATGGCGTGCTGCAAGAATGCCCAACGGGACGCCGACGACCACGCTTGCGGCCAGCGATAGAAAAACCAGTGCGAGATGCTCCATCGCAAGCCGCCCAAAATCGGGGCCGAACAGTTTGGTCCAGAAACCGTTGCCGACTTCGATTTTCGGCTGCTTACTCTGATCCGCAGCGGCAAGTTTGTAGGTCCCTGCCGTTTCGTTTGGAGTAGCCAAAAACGCTCTCGCCACGCGATCAAATGTTTTTTGATCCAGCTCTGCCGAGGCGTTCATGCGACGCATGGTGTCATCGTTAATGCGACCTTCAAGTCTGGCGATTGCAGCCCAGGATTTCGGCAAGCGCGATGGCAGGTCTGCCTTGTGCAGGAGTACCGCGTCATAGCGTGGAAAATATTGCGCGTCATCGACCAATATGGTCATCTGATATTTGCCGATTTTGGCATCGGTCGAGTAGATGTCGATGATATCGACCTGACCTTGCGCGATTGCCTCGTAGGCCAAGCCGTGATCGAGTCCACGTGGCGCGGCAAATGGCAGCGCATACATTTTCTTCAACCCTGGCCAGCCATCTGCACGACCGATAAATTCCTGTGATAGCCCAAGGCGCAATTCGGGATGTGCCTTGAGATCCGAGAGGCGGGTGATCCTCTTGGCACTGGCAAGACCGGCGGGCATTGCCAGCGCATAAGTGTTATTGAATCCCAATGGCACTGAGGCGTGCAAACCCATCGTCGCGAGTCTCAAATTGAGTTCTGCGAGTGGCGGCACGTTGTCTAGTTTGAGAATTTCGCGCGCGATTGTGCCGGTGTATTCGGGATAGATGTCGATGCTGCCTGCCTTTAGCGCGCTCAGGAGAATGGCCGTGTTGCCGAGTCCTTGTCGGTGCGATACATCCGCCTCATGCGCAACTTCAGCGGTCTGTTTGATGATTTCGGCGAGAACGTAGGATTCAGTGAAGCGTTTGGAACCGACATTGAGCGGTGCGCTCAGCGCGGGGAGGGCAAGCGCAAATATCACGGCACCCGTCGCAATTGCTTTCAACAATTTCATTTTTCTAACGCCCTCGCGCATATTGTGCGATCAGACGCTAGTGTAGCCCGGACGGATCGTCCAACAATGCCATGCTACGCGACAGTGAGCAATTTAGCTCACCACAAAGCTCACCTCAAGTGCTTCGAGGTGCCCGCCAATCGTCTGTGCCTTGATGCGCACGGTGCGGCCATTAGCGAGATTGGCGGCGGTGCCGCCGACGAACGTGGCCGTCGACGCGTTGATCGATTCACCACGGACGGTAAAATTGGCGGCGGATACAAAATTGGCGATATCACCCTGAACGACATATTGGATGCGCTCACCAGAAGCGATGCGGCGGAAATCCGTCGCAACCAATACGCCCGCTGTTTTCCGGCCTTTCACTTGCACACGTGAACCAACCGTCGCTAAAGCGGTATTGGCGGGTGTGGTTTCAACGTCGGTATCGTTCAAACGGAACCGTCCATTCGTGCCGAGGTTTTGCACCACGCCGTCGAGCACGATGATAGTGTTGTCGTTGCGAACAATAGGGATTCCGGCAACGATCTGGCTTGCGTTCATTGTGTACAGAAGGGTCGGAGCGGTATGCACAAAAAACCCTGATAAAGGTCCTATGACGCGTGCCCGTGTATTTTCTATGATCAAGGTAGTGCCGGGTATGGTTCCAGTGGGCGTTGTCACGCTCGATACGCCCGCAGTCGATACCGCCACGGCTTGCAAGCTGAATTGGAACGATGTGACACTCGTTGCGACGCCGAGCAATTCGGTCTTGGGGTCGGCAACGCTAGGCAATAAAATCAGGCGTGTCGCAAGTATGGATCTGCTGTCCGTCTGTGGAATACCGTATACCTCGATGCGATTCAGCAAACTTAGATTTGCCAGAGAGTTGAAACCATCGAAAATCGTATTCTGGTCAACCTGCACCGACAGCAATCCCTGACGCTGAGCGACTCCAATGCCAAGGCGCTGATTGTTTATATCCAATACGGTTACTAGCCCTACGACTGCACTCTGCACATTGATGTTTGTGGCTATCCCGGACGTGGTACTCACTGAGGTCGCGGGGATTGTGCCCGTCACCTCAGCAACCATGCCAAGTTTGAGTGCATTAAAGGATTGTCCGCCCTGCGTGTTGATGAAGATAGTCGATGCACGGTCGTCGAGACCGGTGGCACCGATGCCTGCAACGCCGACAGCAGATAGTGGGCCGCTTGCGATCAATGCATCAGCGGGCGGAGTAGGGTCGCCGGTACCGCCAGATCCTGTCTTTGTTTCTCCGCCGCCGCCGCCGCAACTGGACAGAAGCATCGCGGTTGCTAGAGCGAGAGAAAAAATAATCGGCGCATGCATTGGCAAGCTGCCCGGTCTTGCGCAGTACGGGACTGATTTCATTTCTTGTCCTTCGATTCAGAGTAAAAATACATACCGACTCGAATTCTAGTGTCGGTTGTACGTGTTTCTGCGATGTCTTCTTTTTCGGCGCGCACAGAACGATCAAACATCACATCGTGTACGCGCTTCCACTGCTCAGTTGCAATAAGCGCAAGAGCCTCTGCCGATTCTTTTGATAGCTCATCGGAGAAAACGGACCGTTCGAGGAAAAGAGGTTCGGGTTCAAGTACGTTTAACACAGCCGCATTTGCGTGATCCTCCAGATTATCGCCGAGCAGTACCAGTCGATCCGAAAATTCTCGCAACGAAAGGAACTCTGGATTAGTAAGGCTAACGCGCCCGGCATCGTCCTCGACTACATGTCCGAGGCGTACTAGCTCTTCCAAAACCGCACTTGGCCTGTGATCGGTAGTAATAGACCGTACCAAATCGTCGAACGTTCCCTGACGTCCTGATGTATGACGAGGAAGTATCTTGGGTTGCCCGTCGCGATCTCGCCAGCGCCTGCCGCTTCGCCATGCTGTGTGTACCGCCATTGCGTACGAAATCATATCCCCGGGCTTCTTTTCCGCAGCAGCTTCCGTCGTCAACCGTCGGATTTCCTTGCGATTTAGTCCAGTTAATAGCGATAACCGCGTGCCTGTCGTCGCGTCATCTTTTACAAAATGATCCTGCGCAGCTTTGACGTAGACACGTTTGAGTAACTCACTGGCGGTTTGAAATGTCACGCCCTTGGCAATCAACAGACGAACCAATGGCACAAGCACACGCACGAGCGTGTCAAGAAGCTTGTTCGATTGGCCGTTTTCTGGTGAGTCGCTATTCATCCATCAGCTATTCAAAAACGCAATGATATTGCGGGAATTATTCCCCCGATGAAATTCTGATGCAACGAGATTATGGCCTCATGCCCGGCGAAATCCCGTTTTTGCAACATTTTCAAACTATTTGCAAAAGTGCTTGCGTTTTGTTTTGATTGCGGGAATAATTCCCGCATTAGTATGTTATTCGAAATTCAAGACAAAAGCAAAGGATGCTCGATGTCAAACAAAGTCAGCCCGGTAAGTGTTGTCAATCCGACAAGCCCGACGCTGCTGGCCTTGGACAACGTGCATTCGTCCGAAAACATACTCATCAGGTTTACAGCAGCGCCTACGGTAGCCAACACCAGCGTGTCAAGACAAACAGGACTTACGGGCATTTGGAAAAAATCCTTTGACCCAACAAGCCTGACGCCACATCCGCGAGCCGGAGTGGCGTCGACAATGAGATCCAACACGCTGGTGGTGAGCCCGACAAAATCCCGTGTCGCGCTGTTTTTGTATAGCGCCCTGACTTCAATCATTCGTCCCATTTGCCCCTCTTACCCCAATTACAGCCTCGCCAAGGTGAGCATATGAACATTGCTGATCATTCGACTGCGTTCCCATTGATTGCCCGTCGGCCCGCCGCGCGGCGCAAAACGACTAATGGTAGGACGCAATCACGCTCGCAATGGCATCGGCCCTGGTTCGAGCGGATTAAATACTTCAAGGAAATTGTCTCAGGGATGTCGTTGATGAGCAGTGGCTCGTTTGCCGGCGGAACTGAAGCGACGCCAACACGCGTGCCATTTTCGGCGTCACTTGGGGTGACACCAACGATTGCGCACATCAATACGCCGCGCCTGTTGACGATCACGGCATATTTCCCGCTGGGATGCGGGCCGACAGATGCAACGGTTTCAAGCGTTTCGCTGGAAGGCGTTCGTGTTCTGGAAGTTCGTTTTGACACCCCCAGCCCCGATTTCGCGTTTTCTGATCTTGTCCTCGTTCCTTACACGGTGGAATTGACATACACGCCCTCCGAAGCGGGCGATTTGCCAGTGCGCATGATGACTTCCGACGGCGTGGCTGTGGGCGAATCTGTTGTCATGACGCGTTGTGCCAAGGGTGACGATGCGCAATTCGACATCACAGGTAAGTGGATCGACCCTGCCACCAAGGAAACCGGGCTCGCGTTTGTGCCGGATTCCCCGCGCAACAATGCCGTCATCGGCACATGGAATTTCCACGATCATCAGGGCGTGTCTCACCGCTACTCGATTGAAAGTGTGCATTGGAAAAAGCAGGACGTTGAAGCGGAAGGTGCAATATTTGAGACTACTGCCATCACTACCGCTGTTGCCACAACTGAACCTTCGCCCGATCTGGCGAATCCGGTGCCAGCGTTGGCCAACCAGGTGGGGCTTGCCCGCATCACATTTCATGGCCTCGATTCGGCACGGATATTTGCGCTCGGCTTTGGCGGCAACGTCCTGTTCACATCAAATCTGGTACGGACGACGTATTAACTAGCTGTCTGGCCCAGCGCGCCATCGCGCTAGTTTCCACCTGCTCACTAATGCGTTACCCTTCGGCATCGACGGCCGATGGTGAATGCATACATGAATACAGATGGTCAACTGATTGACGAACTCAACGCGCGCCCTGCATCCGAAGCGGCCAAACTACTCGATGGTCGCGAGGCGGCAGAAGCCTATGATGTCCTCGCTGCGCTGAACTCTGGCTTTGCTCAGGATATTCTTGCTGAGGTATCGCAGGCACAGCGTCAGGCCATCATCAGTGCGGCGCCACCTGAAATTTCGCAGCAGTGGCTGCGCAATCAGTCGTACCAGCAAGGCGAAGTGGGCAGATTGATGGAGCCGGCGTACGGCGTTTTCTCACCAGCCACCACAGTGGGCACGGCGATTGAGGCGCTGCGTGCGCTAATCAAATCTGCCTTCATCACCTACGGTTATGTGAGCGACCCCGCAGGTAAGTTGCTCGGTATCGTTACGATGCGCGATCTTTTGTTTGCCGACAACACTAAAACGCTCGGCGAGATCATGTTGGCAGATGTTTTTGCGCTGCGTCCGCAATGCACGATTTCAGACGCGATGCGTCTGACATTGAATCGGCACTATCCGGTATATCCCGTCTGCGATGCGGATGGCAAATTGCTTGGCCTGGTGCGCGGGCAGACAATTTTTGAATCTGAGGCCTTCGAGATCACGGCGCAGGCCGGTAGCATGGTCGGTGTGGAGAGAGAAGAGCGTATCTCCACGCCGATGATGCAAAGTTTCAAGTTTCGGCATCCTTGGTTGCTACTGAATCTGTTGACCGCATTTTTGGCAGGTGGCGTGGTAGCGGTATTTCAGGGCACCATCGACAAGCTGGTCATACTAGCCGCATTTTTGCCAGTGTTGGCGGGGCAGTCCGGCAATACCGGATGTCAGGCTATGGCGGTCACTCTGCGCGGTATCACGCTCGGTGAGATCAAGCCGGGCGATGGCAAGACGCTGGTGTTCAAAGAAGGGTTACTAGGCGCAATGAACGGCGCGCCGATTGGTGTAATCGCCGGCATCGCAATGTATGTCACTGCGTCCGCGCAGCATTCCGTCCACGCCATCATGCTTTCAATCGTGACCTTTTTGGCCATGGTTGGCGCATGCATGGTGAGCGGCATCTCAGGTGCGATTGTGCCACTGACATTGAAGCGCTACGGTGCAGATCCGGCAACGGCGTCGAGTATTTTTCTGACGACATCGACCGATATCGTCAGCATGGGTTTGCTGCTTGGCTTGGCGACGGTGTTGATACGCTAAGCTGCGAAAATAGCCATCGAAAAAGCTAAAACACAAGCACTGGCGCGGATTTCCAGCCATTTATGTGCCGAACGGCAATCTGGGCGGGGACTTCCAGTTTCAATCTTTTGACGCGTCAATAGGCGCAACGATTCGCGCGATCAGCCCTTGACGGGGACACCCAGCGCTTCGCCCTGCACCTGACGGCGTTGCTCTTTTCGCTTCATGTCCAGATATTCAGCTTTTTCCATCTCGTGCAATTGCCGTGGATAGCGTTCCGCCGCGACGAACCAATCGCCGATTCGTTTTTCAAATTGTGCGCGTGGCGCGAGCGTTAACGCACCCAGATATGCTTCGACCGCCAAGTGGTAGCGCATGGTATTGCGTTCTACCAGACCGCGCATACCGCCGATATATATCGGGCTGCCGTCCGCTTGCTTACCCGTCACGGTGAAGCCCACTTTGGCTCTTGCGATCGTACTGAAATATGCCGCCACAGCGATCCTTCCGGTGACGCCGAAACCATATGCATACGAAAGATGCAGGAAAGTCGTGCCATTTTCCAGCGGCACGGCCTCCAGCG
>JANNRY010000081.1:0-3827 GCA_031401935.1 Betaproteobacteria bacterium
GGCGTACGGCCGAGGAGGTCGATAAAGCGCGACGTCAGCAGTCGTTCCGGCGCAACGTAAAGCAAGTCCAGTTCACCATTGAGCAGGCGTTGTTCAAGCTGAGACGCCACGCGCGCATCGAGCGTGGAATTCAGGAATGCCGCTTTCACACCGAGCTGCAGCAAGGCCTCCACCTGATCCTGCATCAGCGCAATCAACGGCGACACGACAATGGCAGTGCCTTCGCGCGCCAACGCCGGAATCTGGAAACACAGCGATTTGCCACCACCGGTGGGCATCAGCACCAGCGCATCACCGCCGCCAATCAAGTGGTCAACGATGGCTTCCTGCGCGCCCCGAAATGCGGGGTAGCCAAAAACGGTGTGAAGGATTTCTTGCGGTGAAGAATGGCTGCGCTTGGTCATGGTGTCATGATATTTCATCTGGGCTGTCATCTATTGCACCGTACTGTCGCAGTCCGTCGCAATTATCAAAGTTACTATCACTCCTATATTGCACCAGCAGTTAAATCCGGTGAGATCAACCATGAACCTTCGCGCAATTTTTTCGGCGGTCCTACCAATGCTGCTTATCGCGTGCGGCGGCGGCGGATCGGGCGGGCAATCGAGCATCACCACACCACCGCCAACGCCAGTCGTTGGCTCGGCGGCTGATTTCAACATGTTGTTCATGGGTAACAGCCACACATCCACCAACAATGTTCCCGGCATGGTGGCCGCGATGGTGCGCGCGGGCAAGCCCGGTAAAACGGCGTCCGCAACTGAAGCGCCGGTGTGGATGCATCTTGAAGAGCGGGCCAATGATGCAGATTCACTCGCGCTGTTGCAAAGCCAGCGATGGACCCACGTTGTTTTACAAGCGCAGAATTACAGCTTGAGCGGCCAGTTTTTTTATCCGACGACAGGTGCAGAAAAACTGGTGCGCTTGTCGCGACAAACGGGCGCGCTACCGGTGCTGTTTGCCGAATGGCCGCGTGTTGGCATTGCAGAAACGCAGATTATTCTCGATAAATACGTTTCCATCGCCGTGAAAGAGCCCGCTTGTGTGACGCCGATCCCGCAGGCATTTGATCTGTCGCGTGCGCGTTTTCCGACCATCACACTGCACAACGCTGACGGCAATCACTCCGTTCCTGCGGGTGCGTTTTTGGCGTCACTGATTTTGTACACGACCATTACCGGCGCATCGCCGACCGACTTGCCGACAATCGCGGGATTCAATATCGACGCTGAAACCCAAGCGAAGCTGCGAGGCGTTGCCGGCGAGACGGTGCAAACAAATCCGCCGCGACTTTGGTGCCCGGCGGATCGACCGGCTCCGTAGCAATAAAAACAAAGATGCCCTATCCACGGCTATTTCCAGCCACTTATAGGCTGGAAGCCGCACCAGTGCTAGAGTTTTCTATTTTCAAGCAAACTTCCATACGACTATAAATTCATAAATCCCACATTAGACGACGCAAAGTTACCGATATTCGGTAACACCAGTCGCATGTCGGGTTCACTCACGCCGAACCACCGCGCCAACGTGGCCGCGTATTGATCAACCGATGTGGTTGGCAGCAATCTGCCCGAACCGACTTCATCGTTGTTGTTCAGGCCCATCACCGGGAACGTGCCGTAATACTGCTGGCCCTTCACCGCGCCACCCATGACGAAATGATGCGCACCCCAGCCGTGGTCGGAGCCGTCGCCGTTGGTGGTGAGTGTGCGACCGAAATCGGAACCGGTGAATGTGGTGACGCGGTCGGAGATGCCGAGACCCACGGTAGCATTGTAGAAATAGGAGAGGGCACCGGCCACCTGTGTGTGCAAACCGGGCTGTGTGGTGAGCTGATCATCGTGCGTATCCCAGCCGCCGATGGACACAAAGAACACCTGGCGCTTTGCACCGAGCACGTTGCGCTGCGCAATCATGCGTGCGACCACCCGCAATTGCGCAGCGAGGCTGCTGGCAGCGAGTTCTGCAGGCAGCGGCAGATCCGGTGCAGTGGCCAATGCTGCTGAAAGACTGACATTTGCATCGATGGAGCGCTGTGTGGTGTCGGCCAAATCCTGCGTAAAGATACTCGCGCCGCCACTGGTGATGAGCGAACGCAGGCTGGTACTCGCCGATGAAGAACCAAACAGGTTGCCGGTAATGCCGCTAATGGCCGTCGATCCCGAGGCGCTTAGCTGATACGCGATCGTCGATTGTCCGGCCAGGAAAACGGCATTGCCGCTGATGGAATTACACGTAAATATGGTGCTGGCGTTTTGCGAGGCCAGTAAATCACCGATGCGGCCACCCCAGCCTTCGCGCGCGCCTTCCGGTGCGCTGGCCTGCCAGACTGATTGCTGATCGTTGTGTGAAAACAGTTTCGGCGGCAACGGCACCGATAGATTGTTGTATTGAATCTTTGTCGTTGGCACGATCAGCGGGCCAACGTTGGCCATCACCGCGAGCTTGCCGCTATCCCAGATTGGTTTTAATGCGCCCAGTTCGGTGGGCAATGCAAATTGGCGACCTGCATTGGCACCCGTTAGCGGCACGCTTGGCGTGAGCGGCAGCAATGCCGACAGCGGGCGCGCGATGGTTGGCCGCGCGGCGGTATAGGCCGCAAATGATGCGGTATCAAACGGGATCACCGTGTTGTTGTGGTCGTTGGCACCGTACAGGAACACGCAAACCAGCGCGCGGTAATCGCTGGCTGTTTGTGCGGCAGCAGCGCCGATGGTGGCGAGATTAAGCGCGAACGGTGCAGCAGTGCCAGCGATGGAAAGTCGGCCAGCGGTACGCAGAAACTCGCGGCGTGATTGATTGATATTTTTCACAATGGCAGTCATGTCGATTCCTTGTCAATTCTGGAAAATATATTCAGGGCTCGACATCACAAGAAAGATGGCGAGGTTGACGCGGTTGCGCTGGTCTGTGGCGGCTGTAGTCGTACCGATATTGACTGACGCTATAGCCGCTCGGATAGTGGCACGGGCCGCCGCGGAAAGATCTTTACCGATCAACAGCAGGCTCACGCGATCAATGAGTGCATCGGGATTGGCGGCGAGCGCCAGTTCAGCGCTGTAATCGGCCTGGATGTCGCGTACGCCGTTGGTCGTGGTGCCGATACCCGAGGTGATCACTCCGCGCATGTAATTGAGGTATCCCGCGACCGATGTCTCATTGGTAATCTGCGCCTCCGGAGAAACCAGATTAACCGCGCCTACTTTACTGTTGGGCGGAATGTAGCCGGGGCGGAAAAAATTGAATACAGACGGCGCATACATCGGCATTTGCGCAAGCTGCGTAGAAGGATCGCTGGTCGTGCCGAGCAGGAACCGGCCGTCACGCGAAGTCGCGTTGAACGCGCGCATCCACTGCACAAACCGCACCGCAGGTTCACGTAATTTTCCGCTGGTCGCAGTGGCAACGCCGCGAGCTTCAACATCGAGCAGCACCGCACGAATGACGGCTTTCATGTCACCGCGTACGCCGCTGCCGTTATTGTTAAACGCAGCCGTCACCCGCGATACGTATTGTTCGGAAGGATTGCTCGACACCAATTTTTGAATCAATTGTTTGCCGATAAATGGGCCTACGTTTGGATGATTAAACAGAGTGTCCAAGGCGATACGCACATCGTTGTTGGTGGCAGCTACTGTTTGCGCCGGAATGGTGACGCCGAGAAATTGCTTTTGCGCCGTGGAGTGATATTGATCGTAGGCCTGCATCGGCTTGATTTCGCGATCAGGCTCCGTGCTGAGGCCGCCGCCACCGAATCGATTATTGGACGTATCCGGTCCAGCCCAGCTCAAGCCGGTCATCACCTTTGCCATGCCGGAAACATCGGC
>JANNRY010000082.1:0-20523 GCA_031401935.1 Betaproteobacteria bacterium
TCGCCCGCGTGAACAGCGATCTTATCGGCAAGTATGTGAATATCGCGAGTCGTGCGGCGGGATTTATCGCTAAAAAATTTGACGGCAAGCTTGGCAAACCGCAATTGCCCAAAGATGCGGCGAAAGAATTTGCCGGCGCGGGTGAGGAAATCAGCGCGTATTACGATGGACGCGAATATGGCAAGGCGATTCGCAAGATCATGGCGCTTGCCGATTTGGCGAACCAATATGTTGATGCGAACAAACCATGGGAGCTGGCCAAACTGGACGGCAGTGAAGCCGAACTGCTGACGGTTTGCTCGACCGCAGTGGCGATGTTTCGCGATCTCACGGTCTATCTCGCACCAGTACTGCCGCAACTTGCCGCCACCGCTGGCGAGATGTTTAATTTCGACGCTTTCGATTGGAAATCCACCGCGAAGCCGCTCAAGGAAGGGCACGCAATCCTGCCCTACAAACACCTAATGGCTCGCATCGATCCCAAGCAAATTGAGGCATTGATTGAGCCCATGAAGGAAGTCGCCACCGCGAACAAAAAAACTGACGCCGCCAAAGACTCCAAACCGGCGAATGGCGATGCGCATGCGCCTTCACCCGCCGCAACCGAATTCGCACTCGTTCCGCCAGAGCCGCCCAAGCCCGTCATCATTCAACCGATTTCGGAGACGATTTCCATCGACGATTTCGCGCGTCTCGATTTGCGCGTCGCCAAAATTCTCGATGCCGCATTAGTCGCCGACGCCGACAAACTCCTGTGCCTGACACTCGATCTGGGGATCGAGCAACGCACCGTATTTGCGGGCATTCGCAGCGCATATCACCCCAAAGATTTGATCGGCCGCTACACGGTGATGGTTGCCAATCTAGCGCCGCGCAAAATGCGTTTCGGCGAATCGCAGGGCATGGTGCTGGCTGCTGGCGATGGTACTGGCATTTATTTGCTGGCACCTGATGCAGGCGCGGTGCCGGGGATGCGCATCAAATGACGGAGCGCGATCTACCGCTGCGGCTGCCGCCGTACGCGGTGGACCGTGAAACGCTCGAGCTCGAAATCCGGCTCGACACTTACCGCGCCTCCGGCCCCGGCGGACAGCACGTCAACAAAACAAACTCCGCGATTCGGCTCACCCATTTGCCTTCCGGTGTCGTGGTGATTGCGCAGGATTCGTCCTCCCAATTCCGCAATAAAGAAACCGCGTTTGAACGCTTGATCACGCGGCTAACGAAGCTCAATCATGTGCCGAAGAAACGCCTCGCTACCAAACCCACGCGCGCATCGAAAGAGCGCCGTATCGAAGCCAAAAAAACCCGCGCGACCGTGAAATCAGTGCGCAGCAAAAAAATCGGCCACGACGAATGAATAACCAAGGCGAAACTGTCACCGTACATCTCGCAATCACGGGCCGCGTACAAGGTGTTGGTTTTCGCGAATCGATGCGCGTCGTCGCGCAAGCGCTCGAGATCAGCGGCTGGGTACGCAATTGTGAAGACGGCAGCGTGGAAGCTATCACGCAAGGTAACGAGTTCGCCATTGAGCAACTGGTGGCGTGGTGCCACAACGGTCCGCCCGGCGCGAATGTGAAATTCGTCAACGCTGATTTGGTGGAAAGCAGCGAGACATTTATTGCGTTTACGCGCTGGCCAGACTATAGAGAGTAAATTTGCAAACTCTAGCACTGGTGCGGCCTCTGGCAGCATTTATGTCTGGAAAGCCCGCCAATACTGAAGTTTATAAATATTTTATTTCCGCGCGATCACCATCGCAACCTGCCCAACCAATTTGAGGATTTCCCAGCTTGAGTCCAAACGCACGGCTTTGCCATTACATCGCGATCACCAGCCTTATCGCTCTCATTGTTCTCTGCATCGCATGGGAAGGTTTTCTCGCGCCGTTGCGCCCGGGCGGCTCATGGCTGATCCTGAAGGCCGTACCTTTGCTGCTGCCACTGTTCGGCATTCTGCGGGGCAAGCGCTACACGTATCAGTGGGCGTCGATGTTCGTGTTGTTTTATTTCACAGAGGGCGTGGTGCGCGCCTGGTCGGACCGCGGACTGTCGGCGAGCTTAGCCCTTGGCGAAGTGATGCTGTCGGTAATATTTTTCGTTGCTGCAATATATTTCGCGAAGCTGACGGCCCGCGCCTGATTTCGCGCAGCTACTTGGCTGGCCCGCCGAATTTCGCTTTCACCGCCGCGATCACGATTGGCAGCACGCTGAGCAAAATAATGCCGACGACCAGCAAGCCCTGATTCTGTTTGATCCAGGGGATATTGCCAAAGAAATAGCCGAGATACACGAGCGAGCCGACCCAGACTGCCGCGCCGAACACGGTGTAGGCAATGTATTTTGCACGGGTCATGTTCGCCATGCCCGCGACGAAGGGAACGTAGGTACGCAGGAACGGCACAAAGCGAGCCAGCACCACAGCAGCAGCACCCCAGCGTTCAAAAAATGCGTGCGTATTTGCCAGATGTTTCGGGTTGAGAAATCTCGCTTTGTCATCGACGAAGAAACGCGCGCCGAAGTAGCGACCAATTTCGTAATTGCAGATATTACCCATTACCGCCGCAGTGAAGAGCAGGAGCACCAAAAGGTGAACATCCATGCCGCCAAGTGCGGCCAGTGAACCGGCAATGAACAGTAACGAGTCACCGGGCAAAAAGGGTGCTACGACTAAACCCGTCTCCGCGAAGATGATGACAAACAGGATGACGTAAATCCATGCACCGTAAGCCGCTATCCAGACCGCGAGGTAGCGATCGAGGTGCAGCAACAGATCAATGGCGGCGCTAAGCCACTCCACGAATACGACCCCAGCGAATATCGGTTAAGGACTTGCCGAAATGACTTCCGGGTCGCCTTCTTTTTTCACGGGCTTCACGAAATCTTCGCGCGATACGCCGAGGTACTTGGCAATCGGACACGCGACCAGCACTGAAGAGTAAATGCCGAAACAAATGCCGATGGTCAGCGCCAACGCAAAGTAGTACAGGCTCGGCCCGCCAAAGATCAACATCGCCAGCACCATCATTTGCGTCGTGCCGTGGGTGATGATGGTTCGCGAAATCGTGCCAGTAATGGCCGCATCAAAAATCTCAGATGTCGTCGCCTTGCGCATCTTGCGGAAATTTTCGCGCGCCCGATCAAACACCACCACCGATTCGTTGACTGAGTAGCCCAGGATCGCCAGTACTGCGGCAAGCACCGGCAATGAAAATTCCCACTGAAAGAATGCGAAGAATCCAAGAATGATAATGATGTCATGCAAGTTGGCGATGATGGTGGCGACGGCAAAGCGCCACTCAAAGCGGATGGCCAGGTAAATCATGATGCCGATACAAACCGCCGCCAGCGCCAGCGCGCCGTCATACGCAAGCTCCTTACCGACGGTGCTGCCGATGACCTGCGTTTGCTTTAACGTTGCAGATGCATCCATTTTCTTAAGCAGTGCCATGACGCGGTCACTTTGCTTTTGCATCGCCTCATTTTGATTCTGTGCGCCATCAATCATCTTTAACGGCAAACGAATCTGCACGTCTTTGGCAGAACCAAAATTGATCACGGAAACATCGAGAAAGCCATCATTTTTCAGTGCTTCACGAATACGGTCAGGTTCGGCGGTCTTGGCGGAATTTACTTCCATCACCATGCCGCCTTCGAACTCAATCGACAGGTGCAGGCCTCTGGAGAACAGAAAAAATACGGCCAACAGGAACGTGGCGAAGGAAATTGCATTGAAGATCTTCGCGTTGCGCATGAACGGCAGCGGCTTCTTGATTCTGAAAAATTCCATGGTGCTGTTTCTTTCTTGTTAGTTCGCGTCGTTGCCCGGACAAATTGTCAGGCTGCCACTTTCAACGTTTTGTCCCAATTCACGTTACCGATGGAGAGCTTGTTGATATTTTTCTTGCTGCCGTAAATCAGGTTAACCATGCCGCGCGAAACCATCACCGCGCTGAACACCGACGTAACGATACCGAGACAGTGCACAACAGCAAAGCCGCGCACCGGGCCTGAGCCCCAGATAAGTAGCGCCAGACCAGCGATCAATGTGGTGATGTTGGAATCGATAATCGTATCCAGCGCCCGCTCATAGCCTATCTGGATAGCCATTTGCGGCGACATGCCATTGCGAAGCTCTTCGCGAATGCGTTCATTGATCAGCACGTTCGCGTCGATCGCCATGCCGAGCGTCAATGCCACGGCCGCAATGCCCGGTAACGTGAGCGTGGCTTGCAGCATGGACAGCAGCGCGCCCAGAAACAACAAATTGGTGGCAAGAGAAATCACCGACACCACGCCGAACAGTGCGTAGTAAAGAACCATGAATATAGCAATTAGCGCAAACCCGAACATCAGCGACTGCTTGCCCTTTTCGATATTCTCCACGCCGAGGCTAGGACCAATCGTGCGCTCCTCAATGATTTCCATCGGCGCTGCCAGCGCGCCAGCGCGCAATAGCAGGGCCAAGTTCTTTGCTTCCTGCGTACTTGGCATGCCGGAAATATAGAAGCGTGCACCCAGCTCACTATTGATGTTGGGCCAGGTAAGCACTTCAGGTTTGCCCTTTTCAATCATGATGACGGCCATTCGTTTGCCGACGTTGCCGCGTGTCGTCATCGTCATGGCGCGCCCCCCCGCCGCGTTTAACGTTACGTTGACAATTGCGCCGCCGCCGCCTTCCTGCGCAAATCCCGGCTGCGCATCGGTAATCTTGTCGCCAGTAAAGGCGATCGATTTCGACACCAGCACGGGAAAGCCTTTTTCATCGATGATCTTTTCCGTGCCGAACGGCGCCGGTTCTGTGCGGTAGCGCTCAAACGCATCGTAATTGCGTGACGATGCATGTTCTTCAGCTACCAACCTGACCTCGAGCGATGCGGTACGACCAATAACATCCTTGGCACGGGCAGGATCCTGTACACCGGCGAGCTGCACCAAAATCCGTTCAGCGCCCTGCTGCTGCACGATAGGCTCCGAGACACCGAGTTCATTGACGCGTCTGCGTAACGCGGTAATGTTTTGCTGGATCGCGTTTTCCTGTAATTTCTTCTGCGTCTCCGGCTTCATCAATACGGTCAACACAAACTCGCCATTGACTTCCGTGTCACGCATTTGTAATTCCGGCAGTTGGGCACTGATTTCTGTTTGCGCTTTAGCGAGTTCAGATTTTTCTTTGAACTTCGCTACAACACGATCCGCTTCGCGCGAAATGCCGGTGTAGAAAATCTTTTTTTCGCGAAGCAAGACGCGCACATCCCCGTTGTAACGCTCAACCGCTTTATCAAGCACCGCCTTCATATCGACTTGCATCAGAAAATGCACGCCGCCGCGCAAGTCCAGACCGAGATACATCGGCAACGCGTTGATGCTGGATAGCCATGCCGGGGAATTGGAGATCAGTTGCAACGCGACGATATAACCAGACCCCAGCTTGGCTTGAATCGCATCGCGTCCTTTCAGCTGGGCATCGCCATCCTTGAAGCGCACTTTCAACGAATCGCCCTCGATTGCCACGCTGGTCGTGGCGATATTAACTGCTTTCAGCGCTTCTTCAACCTGTTTTTGCGTGTCAGCATCCGCTTTGTTCGTGCGCAAGCCAGATACTTGCACCGCAGGCGCTTCACCAAAAAAATTCGGCAGCGTGTAAAGCAACGAAACCACCAATGCGACGGCGATGACGATGTATTTCCAGAGAGGATATTTGTTCATGTAGGTCAGCTAACGCTTAAAGAGGCTTAATAAAGACTACAAACTTCTATCGGCAAGACGCCAAAACTCACTTCATTACGTCGTTAAACGTGCCCTTGGGCAACAATGTCGTGATCGCCTGACGCTGCATGTGAATGATTTTGCCATCAGCAACTTCTAGGCCGATATAGCCATCACCAATTTTTGAAATGCGGCCGATGATGCCCATTGCGATGACTTCATCACCTTTTTGCAAGGCATCGATCATTTGCTTCTGCTCTTTCGATTTCTTCATCTGCGGCCGAATCATGAGGAAATACAACAGAATGAACATCGCGAAAATCGGCAACATGCCGATCAGGGAATCGCCACCAGAAGGCGCGGCGGCCGCTTGGGCATAGGCATTGGTGATCATGTGATATGTGCTCCGGGCTCAAAAATAAAGATTCATAAAAGTGCGATGGAGAAAGACCATGTTCAGACATGGCAGCTTTTTCCGAAAATTCAATGGCTTAAATTAAAAACCAGCGAATAAATCAACCAAAAATTATACCACTTCACACCGGGCCACTGGCACGGTCCGCATGGAACTTTCCTACAAACGGCGCAAACACCATGTCTTCAATCGCGGTGCGCATTTCGCTCATCAATTGTTGGTAATAAAACAGGTTGTGGATTGTGTTCAGACGAGCACCGAGCATTTCATTGGTTCGTTGCAAATGATGCAGATAAGCGCGGGTGAAATGTCGACAGGTGTAGCACGCACAGTTCGCGTCGAGCGGGCTGGTGTCATCTTTGTAACGCGCGTTGCGAATTTTTACATCGCCAAACCGTGTGAATAACCAGCCATTTCGCGCGTTGCGCGTTGGCATCACGCAATCGAACATATCGACGCCCTTGCCAACGGCGGCTACCAGATCCTCCGGTGTACCGACTCCCATCAAATATCGCGGCTGGTTTGCTGGCAATTGCGGCGCAGTGTGGGCGAGGATCCGCATCATGTCCTCCTTCGGTTCACCCACGGAAAGGCCGCCTATTGCGTAGCCGTGAAAACCGATCTCAACCAGCGCCGCCAGCGATTCATCGCGCAAGTCTTCGTACATGCCACCCTGAACAATGCCAAACAGTGCGTTGGGATTCTGAGATTGCACAAACTCAGTCTTGCAGCGCTGTGCCCAGCGCAATGATAGCCGCATCGAATCCGCCGCTTCAGCGTGTGTGGAAGGATGCGCAGTACATTCATCGAAAATCATCACGACATCAGAATTAAGTACACGCTGGATGCGCATCGACTCTTCTGGTGACAGGAAGCACTTGTCGCCATTGATGGGTGATTGAAACGCGACGCCCTCCTCCGAGATTTTCCGTAAGTCGCCGAGACTCCAGACTTGAAAGCCGCCCGAATCGGTCAGAATCGGCCCGCTCCACGCCATGAATTTGTGCAGGCCACCGTGCTTCGTGATGACATCCAGCCCGGGCCGTAACCAGAGGTGAAAAGTATTGCCCAATACAATTTTTGCGCCGATCTCGGTGAGTTCAGCTGGGCTCATGCCCTTCACGGTGCCATAGGTACCTACCGGCATGAAGACAGGCGTTTCGACAACGCCGTGATTGAGCGTGAGTCGACCACGTCGCGCGGGGCCATCACTGCCAAGCAATTCAAATTTCACGGTGCGCGCACTTATGTGGACAAAGAGTGCGGCAGGATAAACGGAATTGCCGCACTTGCCAAACAGGATTTTCTGTCCGGCCTCTGGCGACCGGAATACGAAACGCGCCTGATACAAAGAATACTGTTTTTTCGGCTCAACTCTTAGTAAAGCAAATGTTATATTAGCCGGTGCTAATCTCACTGATTTTTTCGACCGATCAACGCAACTTATTTTGCGCGTTTGAGCAGACAAGACATGCATCAAAAAATTGCGACTAAGGACTTGAGGACCGGGATGTTTATCGCGGACCTTGATCGGCCGTGGATAGATACTCCATTTCTCTTGCAGGGATTTCTGCTTGAGGATGATGAGCAGCTAGAGCAATTGCGGCAGCACTGCGAATGGGTAATGATTGATCCACAGCGTTCGGTGGGGCCTGATTTTGACAGGCCCAAAAAGAAGCTCGCTTTCGTCCCGCGCGATCTTGGCAACGAGCCTCGCGTGATGGTCAAGCGATCACAGCAACCTGCCGCACCTAATGCACAAAAGTCATCTGCGCCGACGGACTCTGCTACACGATTGCTGAGTGCATCGCAAAAAAATCCGCTGGCCCGCGCGGCTTCCCAACAGGTTGCGGTGTCAACCAAGGACATTCGCCACGACGATGGTAACGAACCCCCGCATGGCCAGTTAGCACCTCCCCCCGTTGCGCGCCACGCCGGATCTGTCAATGCGAACGCCGCGTCTGGCGGTGGCTTGCGAAGTCTTTGGGGAAACCTGCGTCAGGGCGTAAACGGGATATTTGCCCGCCGCGATACCGATAAATTCAATGATGATGCGGTCCCTGAGGTGGTCGAACCAGCAGAACTATTTGTGCGTCCTGCATTTATTCCGGAAACGGTCCAGTTGACGATATACGAAGATAAAACAACCGTCGAAGATGAAATTGGCCCCGCCGCAGATTCGTTTAACCGCACCCATGACTTGCTGCACAGCATCGCCGAAGACATCCGCGCCGGTGACGATCTAAAGCTCGAAAATATTGAATCGGTGATCGATGACATGGTCGAGAGCATGGTCCGCAATCCGGATGCGCTGATGTGGGTGGCCAGGATGCGGGAGCAGGATTTAAACATCTACAGCCACGGCATCAGCGTCGCGGTAAGTCTGGTTGCCTTCGGCCGCCATCTCGGTTACGCCAAAATGCAACTGTCGCATTTGGGTATGCTTGGTCTACTGCTCGATGTGGGCAAAATAAAACTACCACGTGAGCTTCTGGAAAAAAACGAGCGCCTTACCGCAGACGAGTTCGAGCAGATAAAGGAACACGTCGATCTGGGCTTGGCTATTTTGCATGAAACACCCAACATCCATCCCGACGTGCTTGAAGGCGTCGCGCAGCATCACGAGCGCATGAACGGCAGCGGTTACCCGAATAATTTTATGGGCGACAAAATCAGCACGTTTGGCCGTATGGCCGCGATTGCAGACACCTATGCCGCCGTGACCAAGCCCCGTCCCTACGCAGAAGTTATCTCGCCACATCAGGCGCTGCAAATGCTATCCACCTGGAGTGGCAGCCAGTTTCAGGCTGACATGGTGGAGCAGTTCATCCAGTCAATCGGCGTATTTCCGGTAGGCAGCATGGTCGAACTTTCGACAGGCGAAGTTGCCATTGTTGTTACGCACAGCAAGTTTAAGCGCCTGCGTCCGAAAGTGCTGGTGCTGACCGAGCCTGACAAGACGATCTGCGCGAATCCGAGCACACGTGATCTTCTTTATGACGTTTCCGATATGCCCGTCTACATACGTTGTGGCTTGCCAAGCAAAGCCTACGGTCTGGATCCGCGTGAATTTTACGCAGCCTGATCTCATAGACCTTGGCGTAACGCCAACATGAGCGACAAACCCAATCCTCGCGCCTTTGCTACTGCTTTGCGTGCAAGCAGCGGCGGCACCGATGCCGACGCGGCTCCCCTTCTGGAGTTGCCCCGTTCGACGCTGAAAGCGACCCTGACCAACGCAATCGATCACGCGCGGATGGCGCAGCGCGTGGCAGCGGTGCTGATCATCGGGCTTGCGCGGTCTGATCGCCTCGACGCGATGCTCGGCGTACCCACCGGCCTGATCATGCAGCGCGCGCTTGCCCGCATCGCTGGGGCATTGCGGCCAACTGATCGCTATGTGCAGCTTTCCGACGAAAAAATCTGTGTGGTGCTGCCAAACCTTAGAAGTGATGCGCTGCCATTATTGGCCGCAGGCAAGATTCAACAGGCGTTCGAATTGCCGCTGAAGTTTGAAGATAGCCTCGTGACTGTGCGCCCGGTCATCGGTATCGCCACTTTTCCGGCGCAGGCGGCTAACGCGGAGGAGCTGCTCGTGCACGCCGACATTGCCGAGCGCATCGCCCGCGACCGCGATATTGTCCAGTACGTTTTCCAAGCCGATGATCGACGCGCTGCTGACACTTATACGGGTCTCAATACCGAGCTGCGGGAAGCGATACGAACCAATCAGCTTGAGGTTTTTTATCAGCCCAAAATTGATCTCAAAACCGGTCGTTGCCGCAGCGTGGAGGCGCTACTGCGCTGGACATTGCCTGAACATGGTGCGATCCCGCCTCCGATCACGATACGGGTTGCTGAAGCCAATGGCATGATTGGTGACCTTACCGAATGGGTTCTAAACACCGCGTTGCGGCACCAATCGGAGTGGAAACATACCGGGACAAACCACGATGTCGCCGTCAATCTCTCGACCATCACGCTTGGCAATGCCGAATTACCCGGTGTGATTGGTCAGGCACTAGGCACATGGCAAGCAGACCCGTCGCATTTGACACTTGAAATTACCGAGAACGCGACTATCAATGACATGGATTATTCGCTGGTGATCATGAACCAGTTGAAGAAAATGGGCGTAAAGCTGTCGGTGGACGATTTCGGCACCGGCTATTCGTCTCTCTCTTATGTGAAGCGTTTCCCGCTCGACGAATTGAAAATCGACAAACTGTTTGTGCAACACATGCGTGACAATAAAGGCGACCAGCAAATCGTGCGTTCCGTGATCGACCTTGCGCACAACTTCGATCTCACCGTGGTTGCGGAAGGCGTTGAGAACGAGGCAACGCTGAAAGAACTGAAGCGGATGGGTTGCGACATCGCGCAAGGCTACGTGATTAGCCCGGCCTTGCCCTCGGTCGCGCTGATGGAGTGGCTGAAGCGCCATAAGTAACGTCGCTTCGTTACGAGTTTTGCCAATGCGTCTGCTGTGCTAACCTGTGTTTCCTTAGCGCCATTTACACTGCCATTTGGGTTTAATTCACGTCCGCCCAAGTGTCACATCCGGCCAACCTTTGAGCGTCCAAATGAACCTCACCATCGAACAAGTTGCCGAACTCTTAGCCGGGATCGCCAGATCGCAACAAGCGATCATTGATGCCATCGAGAGCGAAAGCGGCGGCTGGCGCAACACTCATCTGCTGCCAAAGCTCAACACGGCCTCCAATATGCGGCTCGCCACGCCGCGCCTGCTGGATATTCCGTCACGAATTTTGCTGCGCTCCCAAGGCCGCATTCCAATGGATGTCGCAACGATCACGCGCGTGCTGGAAGAAGCGACCGGCGGACTCTCAGCAACGTCACCCGCGACTTCTGCGCCGATTGTGGCGCCACCTACACCACCGGTTGCAGCGCCTCTCGTTGCGGCGGCGGCTGGTGCCGCTGTTGCCACCACCGCTTTCGTAGTCCCCGACACCGTCGGCGATGAACTTGGCAATTTCTTCGATACCTGATTGCGACGCCGTTGATCACATAGTCCCGCTTGGTTTTTTCACGCACGGAGGCAACATGATTCCCGCAAAACGATTTAACGGCTTACCTGTTGCACGTATTAGTCTTGTCATCGTCACGTTTGCTTTTGGCACACTAGGCGCGGCAGCGAACGTACAAGCAAAAGTAAACGCGTTTTTCTCCGCAGGCGCAACGTGCGACGGAGGGGCATCGGCAAACTTCACCGCTGGCGGCCCTGCCGTAAAGGTGTCGTTATGCGTGACCGCCACCACTGAGGGGCTGTGCGGACACACCACCAAACTGCAAGTGGGCAACGCGGGCGAAAGCGGTCGCTTTAACGTCGCCGCCGTCACTTATGCGATCGCCCTTTCCGATCCCAACGGCGAATTGAAATTTCCTATTGCCATCACCAAGCCGCCTGCAAATGCCGACTTCGGCGCGACTGGATTAAAAGCCACACCCGTCACCAAGGCCAAGCAGCTACTCGTAACCTTCGACATTGCTCCGCAAGCAAACGCCACACAGGCAATTTACGCTCTCAGTCTTGCACCCGGATCCTCCGTTGGCGTGAGCGCCGATAGCGCCTGCCCGTTGCCCACCGATATGCCGACTACTGCCAGCTTCAAGCTAATGAAGCAGCCTGAGAAAGACGCGAAGAAATAAGGTTGGATTTGTCTTGTGCAGCGCACAAAATGCAAACACAAGCACTGGAGCGGCTTTAGCGATACTTTTGCCCTGAATACCCCGCCAATACTGGTTCTACACTATTTTCTGCTGGCATCAACACCTCCGGAGCCATGCGCTTTTTGAGCAGTCGTTGCATGTGCAACACGCATTGTGCGGTTTTTCACAAATTGGCTTGCCTATAAACGATTCTTGTTGTTATTATTTCTGCATTGTCAATACCTTAACTAAGTTGTCACAATGTTCAGGTAAGGCAGTACACGCAACACAGCGAGTCATTTCATGGAGCTGGTGCAATGTCGAAATGGGTAGCATGAAAGTAGCGTTGGATGCATTGCGTGAACTTCGAGGTGCGGAATTTCTGCACGGTAGATCACCGCGTCAAGAACCCATGAATGAAGCAGAAGGCCTTCTCTCCGGAGCCTTGCTTGGTAGCGTCCTGTGGATCATCCTCTTGCGTTTGACTTGGTTTAGCTAAAGCAAAAACGCCTGCACCGACGCCGCATCAGTCGGTAGTTTTAAACCAGCCTAATGTTTCCTCCGTGCGTTTGCCCGAACTCGGCCAATATTCGGCGCTCAACCAACCCGCATATTTTTCACGGATCTGAGCAATCAGCGCAAAAAGATGCGCGTAATCGATGGTGCCTGTGCCCGGCTCGTGCCGCCCAGGTGCATCGGCAAACTGAAGATGACCGATGCGGGGAAGTAGCCGTTCAATCGTTGCGGCCAACGCCAGGGCTCCGCCGCCTTCCATGATCTGCATGTGATAGCAATCGTATTGCAACATCAGATTCGCAGCACCAACGGCATCCATGATGCGAATCGCATCGGTTGTGTTGCTAACCAGATATCCCGGCACATCCTGCGTATTGATCGGCTCGAGATTGATGATCATGTCGGCTAACGCAGCTTCACGTGCAGCGTAGCGCAGGTTGTTGATCAGCGTTGTCTCGCAGACGCTCGCGCCTGCACCCGGCGGTTGCACGCCTGCAAGGCAATTAAGCTGCCGCACACCGATAACTTTGGCGTATGCAATCGCCTCGGCGACACAAACACGGAAGACATCCTCTTTGCCCGGCAAGCCCGCAAAACCGCGCTCACCCAGCTTGGCATCGCCTGCACGAATGTTGATCAACACCGGCACCAGCTTGTGATCGTCAAGTGCTGCGCGCACATCTTGCGGATCGAAGTCATACGGAAAATGAAATTCCACCGCGCCAAATCCGGCCGCAGCAGCCGCAGCGAAACGGTCCAGGAACGGCAGCTCAGCAAACATGAATGAAATATTAGCGGCGAAGCGTGGCATTTTTGGCGGCGCGATCGATCAACAGGCACGAGTATGATGGATAAATATGCACCGCTCAGCATCAACCGAATCTCGTGATTCAAAAGGAAACCAACATGGCAGGACAACCCGAAATTACCAACATGGCACTTTTCTGTGACTTTGAAAACGTCGCAATCGGCGTGCGCGACGCGAAGTACCCGGAATTCGACATCAAGAAAGTGCTTGAGCGCCTATTGGTCAAAGGCAGCATCGTCGTCAAGAAAGCCTACTGCGATTGGGATCGCTATAAAGAATTCAAGAAGACGATGCACGAAGCGGCGTTTGAGCTGATCGAAATTCCGCACGTACGCCAATCCGGAAAAAATTCAGCTGATATCCGTCTCGTCGTCGATGCGCTGGACCTCTGTTACACCAAAGCGCACGTCGATACGTTTGTAATCATCAGCGGCGATTCTGATTTCTCTCCGCTTGTATCCAAGCTCAAAGAAAACAACAAACGCGTCATCGGTGTCGGCGTGAAGGATTCAACCTCCGATCTGCTGAGTGGTGCATGCCACGAATTCATTTATTACGACGATCTGGTGCGTGCGCAGGAAGCAAAGAAACAGGCGATAAAGAAAGCAACACCGCAGCCCACCGCGAACGCGACAAAGAAGGCGGCGCAAAAACCGGAAGATGACAAGCGGCTCGAAGCACTCGAATTTCTCGTCGATACCGTGGAAGACCTGATCGCCGAGCGCGGCTCGGATGAGAAGCTATGGGGCTCAATGGTGAAACCAACGATGCAGCGGCGCAAACCTGGATTCAATGAATCCTACTACGGCTATCGCAGCTTCAAGGAGTTGGTCGAGGATGCCGAGAAGCGGAAACTTGTGGTGGTAGTGCGCGATGACAAATCGGGGCAGTACACGATACGGTTGCCGACAATTTAGTCGGCAATGCACGTTGTTTTCAATAAAATTGATTTAGCAATACCATGCCAATCGATTAAGTGATGCGCGACCGTGAGAGCAGCACACTCTCTCTGAAAAACCTGCTGAAGACTGCCCACAAAACAACTGGTAGGAGGCTAGGAAAAATGAAGGTGCCAAGCTGATAACCGGTATCGACAGCCAACAGGCGCCAGCCGGACACACCCGCCTGCCCCGACACGTCAGGGCCGAGCTGCATGCATTGGGCTAGCACCTCGAATGCGATGCTCCAACTCTGAAAAGGCAGCAGCACAATGGCACCGACAAGAATTTTCCACCAACTGGCGCATTCAGCAAGCATCAATGCCACGAATAACGTGAGGCCGTAGGTGTAGATCATAGGATTGACTTCCGGCGTCAATAAAGCGGTCTGTCCCAACTCGTGGCGCACCTTGATGGTGGTGACGAATACCAGATCCAAGCCCGACCGCTCCAGCGACGAAACGATCCCAGATGTGAACTGGTCTACCAACAGTCGGGCCATCCTGCCTACTAAGGCAGTGTGATACGGCGCGGTGAGATACCAGATCGCAGAGCACGGCGGCAACCAGAGGAAAGTGCGCATAACAAACTTCCCAAGGGAAGGGACACCCGCAGTCATGGTGTTGTCGCGTGCTGCGCCCCTCCGTTCACCGATGAAGCAGGCGACACGCCGGCAGATAAAGTCCGCGGCAGTGTTCGAATCCAGATCATCCAGACAACTAGCACGTCGAGCATGATAAGCGCCGGCCACAGATAAAAATGCGCCCAATCGAAAGCCGCCATACTCCATTGGCCAAGATAAAAAAGGCTGACCACACGCACTATATTCAACAGTTGTACCGCGGCCAGGCCCGCGAGGATACCAACCACTCGGTACTTCCACGCCGCCGGAAAGGCGAGCATCGCTGCAATAAGAATAAGGGCTGCTTCGACGCCATTGCAGCCCGCCCTGACCGACAGCGCAAAACCGCTGGTTGTGCTCTGCAGAATGTCGCCGAAAACGGCAACGTGGGGATCGAACAGCGTAATAACGTCAGCACTAATGCGCACCAACGCCCGGGTCCACGGCACCACGATGGCGCTCTGCACAGGTCCCGTCAACTCAGCTACGAACAACGTGCTCAGGATGACAAGAAAGAGCATGAAGAAGCGCGCCATAAGTGCAAAGAAATCGGCGCTAGGCCAAGCTTCGCGCCGCGCGGACTACGCAATCCACAGGCATTTGCTGGCCTTTAGATAAGGGTCTAGCGAGTTTGCTCTCTGCGCAACGCTGCAAAACCTACTAATGCCAGAACTCCTGCCAGCATAATCATTGCCCATTCTGAAAGCGTGGGGATATTGACAGGATTGCCCGCAAATGGAGCGCAAGTCGGGACACTAATCGTAACTGAGTCTGTCGTAACAGTTCCGCCAAAAGCGAGCGCCCGTCCTGTCAAGTTTGCAAATTGTCCAATCGTGACACCCGCGGCATCGAGGATATTTCCCACGAACGTCGGCGTTGGCGATAGTGCAGCGTTCGCGCCAATAGTCGTGGCGGCGACAGGAGCCCAAAATACGTCAGAAGCGCAGGCACCATTTGCCAGAATCACGCGCGAGTTGGCACCAGTTGTGAGCGCTCCGCCAGGACGGAAAACATAGACGCCGGCCCCGTCGAGAGTAACCGTGGTCGTCGCAGTGACGTTCATTGCGCCTCCACTGGAATAACAACCAGGCGGGATCGTTCCAGGTGGATTAGCACCAATAATTACCGAGTCCAGGGTAATCGCACCAGCGCCAAGAAATGTACATACCTGACCATTCAAATTTGCGAGGGCCAGTCCTTGATCCGTCCCGGTCGCGGGCGGACAGGGCACAACCGTAGCGCCTGTAATCGTCAGGGGTGGTGTAACTGGCGCAGTCGTATAACAAACGTCGCCACTTACAATGGTTTGCGGCGCAGTGTTGGTATTGGTAAAGGTCTGCGCAACGACCGCATATGTGCTCGTCGATCCGAGCGGTGGCGCGGTTGCCGCCGAAGCGGCCCCGTTATGCGCCAATGAAATTAACACAACAATTGCCGCGCTTGTCACGGCACACAGGAAATTTTGCCCGAAACTGTCGCCAACTTTGGCAGCCCTGGCCAAACATTGAGGATACGGAGTGACTGGAGTAATTGGAGTTCTCATGACGCTGCCCTTTTTTCGGTAGATTTTGGGACACACACAAGCCCCCCCCCCCTTTAACTAAAATACGCGGTAGCTGCTTGACTTGTCAAGGATTTACGCAACTCACGCTAATTACATAGGAAATACTTTTCCCTGCGCCGTCGCGAAAAATCTCGACAATTCCGCCGGGCCTATTTTCGCCACTATTGTCCAACAATGCTGTAGTCCGCTCTGTGCGGCAACACACATAGCGTGGAATCCGACAAAAGTGGATGATAACTATGCGAAAGATCCTGATTGAAATGCAGTTTGCGCTGATTGAAAATTTTCTATGTCGATCACACACCGCTGATCGCGCGAAATTTAATTAGTTGACAAAGTACGAACGGTCGTACTATTATTTGCCCCATGTCAATTCAACCCGCAAAACTTTCCAAAGGCGAAGAAACCCGCGCCCTCATCCTCGAAGTCGCCGTGCAGCGCGCTGGAGTGCATGGTTTTGACGCGCTCACTATCGGCGGATTGGCGGAGCAGACTGGTTTATCCAAGAGCGGTTTATTTGCGCACTTCGGCTCCAAGGAAGAATTGCAGATCGCCACACTCGATGAAGCGGTGCGCCGCTATAACGAGTTCGCCTTTATTCCTGCGTTGGCGGCACCGCGCGGATTGCGGCGCTTGTGTATGGTGTTCGACAACTGGCTGCAATGGAACGAACGCAGCGGCCTGAAAGCCTGCCCGATGATCGCAGCGAATACCGAATTCGACGATAGACCTGGACCAATGCGCGATGCGGTCGTGGAACACATGCAGCGGATGCATGACCAGATCATGCGCGGCGTACAAATGACTATCGACACGGGTGAATTTGTATCCGACGCCGACCCGGAGCAATTTGCGTTTGAATTATTCGGCATTATTTCGAGTTGCTATCGCTCACGCAATTTATTTGAAGACGCCGACGCGAATATGCGCGCTCGCAAAGCCTTTGATCGTCTCATTTCATCCAATCTGGCTCAACCAATTTCCAGCTTGCCTAGTAGCAGCGCCGCCGTTGGGCGACTCGCCCCAGAGTAGTTCCCCGCAGTTCTAACCGCAGGAGGTCATGATGTCCGTCTCACTTTCCAACACATTTAATAGCACGACCGTACGAAATTATGTCGCTCGGCCGTTGCTCCGCACTGCAACGTGGGTCGCGGCAACGCTTGCACCCGCGTGGGTCGCGCGCACCGCCGCCAAGCGCTTTATCACGCCGCCGTTCTATGCGCACACGCCACCCGAGCTGCGCCAACTGCAACGTGGGAGCAGACGATCCATTGCCACGCCAATGGGGACGCTTGCCGCTTGGCAATTTGGTGATCGCTGGCGTCCTGCCATCATCATGAGCCATGGCTGGGGCGGCCGCGGTGCACAGTTCCGCGAATTCGTACCCGCACTTGTCGATGCAGGTTTTCAGGTTTGGCTATTCGACCACGTGAGCCACGGCATGAGCGAGGGCTCCGAGGCACCGATCACCGATTTCGCCAGGGGTCTCGCTGCGGTCGCATACGCGGCGCAGGCCGAAGGCGTGTCGGTCGCAGGATTCGTTGGCCATTCAATTGGCTGCGCGGGCATCGGTATCGCGTTACGCAGCGTCTTGCGACATAACTTGCCCGATCTCGCCAATGTACGCGTTGTACAAATCGCGCCGCCCGCTTCGATGATTCGTTACTCCAGATTCTTCGCGCGCATGGTCGGCCTGCCCGAGCGCATACGTGCAGCGATGCAGTGGCGGCTTGAGCAAAAAATCGGGGTGAGCTGGCAGGAATTCGAAATGCCCGGTGCGGTCGCTGCACTCACCGCCAAGGCGTTGGTGATTCACGACCAGAACGATAAAGATGTGCGTATCGAAAGCGGGCTCACCGTTGCGAGGTCCTGGCCTGACGCACGCTTCAAACGCACGTTCGGCCTGGGGCACAGCAGGATCTTGCGCGATCAGACAGTGGTCGCAGCAACTGTTGATTTCATGACAAACCGCGTCGAGTTTCAGTTGCCGCCACAGATTGATGAATGTAACGCGTTTCCGGGGCCTGCGCCGCTGTATTGATCCGCAGCAACTCCACTGCAATACCGACAACTCCGTTTTCAACGGGAGTTGTCAGCGATTTGCGCTAATGGCAACGACCATATTCTCCGACCGCGCCTATGCCAAAATAGGCGCAGACAAAAAATAATCGGAGGAAGACATGTCGAACATGATGCAGCGGCCGTTGCTCATTTCATCTTTGATCGAGCACGCTGCGCAGAATCACGCCGCCACTGAAATCGTTTCACGTACCATCGAAGGTGGTGCCGCGTTTACGCTCCATCGCACCAATTACGGCGAAGCCTGCAAGCGCGCCAAGCGCCTCGCGAACGCGCTCACGCGCCTAGGTGTTGCAAAGGGTGACCGCATCGGCACACTAGCTTGGAACGGCTACCGGCACTTTGAGCTTTACTACGGCGTCTCCGGCATGGGTGCTGTCATGCACACGATCAATCCGCGCCTGTTCCCGGAACAGCTCGTCTACATCGCCAGTCATGCCGAAGATCAATACATATTTTTCGATCTCACCTTCGCGCCGCTAATCGAGGCGCTCTCGGCAAAGGTGCCAGGCATCAAGGGATTCATCGCGATGTCGGATCGTGCATGCATGATGAACGCCATGCCTGCCCACAGCATCCGCAATCTTCTTTGCTTTGAAGAGCTGATCGCCGCCGAAAGTGAAGAATACGATTGGCCACAGTTCGATGAGCTGACGCCCTCCTCGCTTTGCTACACCTCTGGCACCACTGGAAATCCGAAAGGCGTGCTGTACACGCATCGCTCCACGCTGTTGCATACGTTTGGGGGCATGTCGCCCGAGGCGCTCAATATTTCAGCGCAGGATGTGATGTTGCCAGTGGTGCCGATGTTTCACGTCAACGCCTGGGGGTTGCCTTACATGTGCACCGCAGCGGGTGCCAAGCTGGTGTTTCCAGGTGCTGCGATGGATGGCGCGAGCATCCACGCCCTGTTCGAGCACGAAAACGTAACGATCAGCGCGGGCGTGCCTACGGTCTGGCTGGGCTTGCTCACGCATGTGAAGGCAAACAACCTGAAGTTCGGCACGCTAAAGGAAACCATCATCGGCGGTTCTGCTTGCCCACCGGCGATGATCGAGTCGTTCGAACGCGACTACGGTGTGCGAGTGGTTCACGCGTGGGGCATGACGGAAATGTCGCCGCTCGGAACCGCCTGCCGCCTCATGGCCAAGCATTTGGCACTTCCACCAGCCGAACAGTTAAAGGTCCAGCTTAAACAGGGCCGCGCTGTTTACGGTGTTGAAATGAAAATAGTCGATGGTGATGGCAAGACATTGCCACGCGACGGTAAGGCTTTCGGTGACCTGATGGTTCGCGGGCCGTGGATTGTGGAGCGCTATTTCAGAGAGGAACACTCGGCATTAAAAGACGGCTGGTTTCCTACCGGCGACGTTGCCACCATCGACACCGATGGCTACATGCAAATCACGGATCGCTCAAAAGACGTGATCAAATCCGGCGGCGAATGGATCAGCTCAATTGATCTCGAAAATATCGCGGTGGCGCACCCCGCCGTTCAGGAAGCGGGCGTCATCGGCATTGCGCATCCGAAATGGGATGAACGCCCGTTATTGGTGGTAGTGAAGAAAAAGGATGCCGCCGTCACACGCGAGGAACTGCTGACATTTTTTGAAGGCAAGATCGCCAAGTGGTGGATGCCCGACGACGTGGTGTTTGTCGATCAGTTGCCGCATACGGCAACGGGAAAATTACTGAAGACGAAAATGCGTGAGGATTTTAAGGGCTACAAATTGCCCACCGCGTAACGTAGTTCGCAAAAGCAGACGCGCAACAAAAAGCCGGGCATCGCCCGGCTTTTTGTTGCGACTTAGACATCAACTCTATTTCTTCGGTGCTTCCGCTGGCTTGGTTTCAGCCGGTTTCGCATCGGCTGGTTTCGCAGCCGTTGGTGCTGGTGCTACTGCTGCAGGCTCGGCAACCGGTGCAACAACTGGGGCTGCAACGGCAGGCGCTGCTGCAGGTGCAGTCGCTGGCACAACAGGTGCCGCCGCCGGTGCTGCGGCTTTCTGCTCGATCTTCATCGGTGCAGCAGCCTTCGGCGCGGTATCAGCACCACCAGCAATCAACGGCACAATTAGCAGCGCCACGATGTTGATGATCTTGATCAGCGGATTGATCGCCGGGCCAGCCGTGTCTTTGTACGGGTCGCCCACGGTGTCGCCGGTCACGGCGGCTTTATGCGCGTCCGAACCTTTGCCGC
>JANNRY010000083.1:0-18757 GCA_031401935.1 Betaproteobacteria bacterium
GGTAATTTCTTCAACCTCTAGCACTGGTGCGGCTTCTGTAGCATTTATGCCATGTGATGCCCGCACTTGCTGGAGTTTCTCTTTTTGTGCTTTGTTTGCCGCCTGCAGAATATCCCAACGGCCCCCGTAGTTTGCGGCCACAGTCAGCGTGAGTTTGGTGTGATCCTGAGTCAGTGTTTCGGCCCTTGCAATGAGTTCGCGGATACGCGCGTCGAAAGGTGACAAATCGCCAACGACTTTGAAGCGGACTTTGTTGTCATGTAATTTAACGACTTCGTTTTCAAGTGCAGCGATAAACAACTGCATGAGGACCGATACTTCTTCCGCCGGGCGGCGCCAGTTTTCGCTTGAGAACGCAAATAAAGTCAGGTATTCAATGCCAAGCTCGCCACAGGCGCTCACGGTCTCGCGAACCGCACCCACGCCGCGCTTATGCCCGGCCACACGCGGCATGAAACGTTGCTTGGCCCAGCGACCGTTGCCATCCATGATGATGGCGACGTGACGGGGCACATCACTGACGTCTGGAATGGTCTCGGTGGAGCTCTTGTGCATTGTGGGTGATGCAGCTTAAAGAGTGAAGGTTGGCTAGACCGACATCAATTCTTTTTCTTTTTCGGCAACCGCGTGATCGACATCCTTGATGAAACGGTCGGTCAGCTTTTGGATGTCTTCCTGAGCGCGCTTTTCATCGTCTTCGGGAATCGTTTTTGCCTTTAGCGCATCTTTGAGTGCTGTGTTGGCATCACGCCGAATATTACGGATGGCCACTTTTGCGTGTTCGCCGTCACTCTTGACAACTTTCGCGAGCTCCTTACGACGCTCTTCGGTCAGCGCCGGCATCGGCACCCGTATTGAATCCCCCGCAGAGGTTGGATTCAATCCCAGTCCCGAATCACGAATCGCTTTTTCGACCACGGCGCTAAGCTTTTTTTCCCACGGCTGGACCGTGATGGTGCGTGCATCCGTGAGCGTAACGTTGGCGACCTGCTTCAAGCCCATCATCGAGCCGTAATAATCGACCTGAATATGGTCGAGCAGCCCGGTGTGGGCGCGACCTGTGCGCACCTTTCCCAGATCGCTCCTGAGCGTCTCGAGCGATTTGCCCATCTTTGTTTCCGATTGCTTTTTCAGTTCTGCAACGTTCATGCGCTCACTCCACAAAATACGCTATGGCATTTCTAAAAATTCAATTTTCTAAGCGAGGCTAGGCGCGATCATAAAATTTTGACGACACATATGTTTGATATGTTAGGAGAAATTTTATGTGAGTAACAACGCATCGCGACGAAAAGTGGGTTTTTAGAAATACCATCAAGCATGTACTAGTGTACCTTCATCTTCGCCCATCACGACTCTTTTGAGCGCACCCTGCTTGAAAATCGAAAACACATTGATCGGCAATTTCTGATCACGGCAAAGCGCGATCGCGGTGGCGTCCATCACTTTCAGATTCTTGATCATGGCTTCGTCAAACGTGATGTGATGATAGCGCGTCGCCGTCTTGTCGAGCTTCGGGTCAGCCGTATAGACGCCGTCGACCTTGGTGGCTTTCAGTACGATCTCGGCTTCCATTTCGCGGCCACGCAGGGCGGCGGCGGTATCGGTGGTGAAGAACGGGTTACCTGTGCCAGCGGCGAATACGACCACTTTGCCTTCTTCGAGGTAACGCATGGTCTTGCCACGAATGTAGGGCTCGACCACCGGTTCGATATTGATTGCAGACTGCACGCGTGGCGTCATGCCCGCTTTCGAGAGCGCGTCCTGCAAGGCCAGTGAGTTAATCACCGTCGCCAGCATGCCCATATAATCGGCGGTCGCGCGATCCATGCCCGCTGCACTGGTGGATACGCCGCGGAAAATATTGCCGCCGCCTATGACGATCCCCATCGCCACGCCCAGATCGGAAACCTCCTTGATCTCTCCGACGATGCGTTCGATGGTTGGCCGGTTGATGCCGAATGAATCATCGCCCATCAGTGCTTCACCGGACAGCTTGAGAAGGATTCTCCGATACTTGGGTGTTGTCATCACTCGTCCAGTCTTGTCAATCGGCACCGGGTTTTATACTTGGGCCGCTGTTCTCAAGTTTGATTGCGGATTGTGTCTGCAATCAGGCAAAAACATTGCTCCGGGAAGCGGACAAAACCCGCCTCCCGAAAAATATGTCTTATCGTGCTGCTGCAGCGGCTGCTTCGGCCACTTCGGCCGCGAAGTCAGTCACTTTTTTCTCAATGCCTTCGCCAACCATGTAAAGCGTGAACGAATTGATGACAGCACCTTTAGACTTCAACAGCGCTTCGATGGTCATCTTGTCGTCTTTCACGAACGGCTGCGACAGTAACGCCACTTCCTTCATGAATTTTGTGGCAGAACCCTCAACCATCTTGGCAACGATCTCGGCTGGTTTGCCGGATTCAGCCGCTTTTTGACGCGCGATTTCGCGCTCTTTTTCAACCAGAGCGACGGGCACATCGGCGATAGACAACGCGACCGGCTTCGATGCCGCGATATGCATCGCGATATCTTTGGCCATCGTCGCATCACCACCAGTGACATCGACCAGCACGCCCACTTTTGAACCGCCATGAATATAGTTATGCAACGATCCTTTGGCTGCTGCGCGTACGAAGCGCCGGATGGACAAATTCTCGCCAATCTTGCCGATTAGTGCTTTGCGGGTTTCCTCAACGCTGGTGCCATTGATGGACAGCGCCGAGAGCGCCGTTACATCCGCTGGATTCTGCGTTGCCACCATTTCGGCGAGTTTTGCCGACAAGGCGAGGAAATCGTCGTTTTTTGCCACGAAATCAGTTTCGCAATTCACTTCAATGATCGCGCCAAGTTTTTGGTCGCCGGAAATATGGATCGCGACGACGCCTTCGGCCGCCACGCGGCTGGCTGCTTTGCTTGCTTTATTACCCAGCTTCACGCGCAGAATTTCTTCCGCTTTTTCCATGTCGCCCGCTGCTTCCGTCAGCGCCCTCTTGCACTCCATCATCG
Source organism: Betaproteobacteria bacterium (assembly GCA_031401935.1). GTDB lineage: Bacteria > Pseudomonadota > Gammaproteobacteria > Burkholderiales > Usitatibacteraceae > UKL13-2. The sequence continues at coordinate 3,004 of JANNRY010000083.1, forward strand.
GTGCGTCGGTTTTCTCGCGTAATTCTTTGACCATTCCTGCCGTAATCTCTGCCATTTCAGTTTCCTATTTTGTTAACTACAGTCGCCTGCGCTTGCTCGACGACCCTGTGATTTCTCAAACAACGACAACTTAATCTGAAACCCCTTAAAAAAAAGGGGCCGGAGCCCCTTTTTTCCGGTATCGAAACTTACTTCGCTTCTTCCTCGGTGACTTCTACCAATTCCTCACCGGGGGCGACCATTTCCTGAATCACCGCGTTCTTGCCTTCGAGGATCGCGTCAGCCACGCCGCGCGCGTACAAGCGGATCGCGCGGGTCGAGTCGTCGTTACCCGGAATCACGTAATCGACGCCGTCGAGTGAGTTGTTGGTATCGACCACGCCAATAATTGGCACGCCAAGTTTTCTGGCTTCAGTCACGGCAATTTTGTGATAGCCGACATCGATCACGAAAATCGCGTCCGGCACACCGCCCATGTCTTTGATGCCGCCCATAGAACGCTGGAGTTTTTCCATTTCGCGGGAGAACATCAACGCTTCTTTCTTGGACAGCTTTTCGAGCGAGCCGTCTGCGGCCATCGCCTCAAGCTCTTTCAGGCGTTTGATCGAGCCTTTGACCGTCTTGTAGTTGGTCATCATGCCGCCGAGCCAACGGAAATCAACGTATGGCATGCCGGCGCGCTGCGCCTCTTCCATCACGATTTCACGGGCCTGGCGCTTGGTGCCAACGAACAGGATGGTGCCCTTGTTGGATGCCAGCTGACGCACAAACTTGAGCGCGTCCTGGTACATCGGGAGCGATTTCTCAAGATTAATAATATGAATTTTGTTACGGGCACCGAAAATGAAGGGGGCCATTTTGGGATTCCAGAAACGGGTTTGGTGTCCGAAATGGACGCCCGCCTCAAGCATTTGACGCATGGTTACTGACATGAAAAACTCCAAAAGTTAAGGTTAGCCTCCCCTCACAAGACTCTCACGGCGTTTTATTGCCGGAAAAGACCTTAACGGTGCGAGGGTGCGGATTTGCCCGACCCAGCGAATCCGGATCGAAATAGCCTGCTATTATAGCCCGGAAAACCGATAAAAATCAATTACCTTTTGAAACGCGGGGTGGTCGACGTGGAGGTCAAGCGCATCGTTTTGCTGTTTGCTGTCCGCCTGGTGCTCTCGGCGGTGATTTTGTGGGCGGTATTTCGCTACATCGGCTTGATCCCATTCGTGCTGGCCATCCCGATTGCCGGGATTTTGCTCGCCAAACCAATTATTGAAGCTGGGGAAGGCTATTTCCAATGGGCAAAAAAACAGCCCTATGCGGAATGGCAGGGAAACTATTACGAATTCGCCGGCACCCAAATCCGTTTGTTTGAAGTTGGGCGCGAACTTTGGGCCGTCGACACCGATCTGCTACGAGTGATCGGCGAAAAGCCGACACTCATGCACTCCAGCCTTTACAGCACTGTAGATTACGATGTCATCGCTGACACGAAGTACCGCGGGTTTTCGCCTGCGGGTGCTGAAAAGGTGCTCAATAAAAGTACCCATTTTGAGGCCAAGCGGATGCTGATTTGGCTACAACGCGAGGTATACAAGCAACACGCGCGCAAGCAGGATTTGGCTGCGATGACGGCCAAACCATAGCGCCAATCTGGCCTCCCGGCTATACTGCGCACTTATTTTTTGCATTGAAGCGACATTGTGAACGTCTCCCTCAAAACCCCCCAAGACATTGAAAAAATGCGCGTCGCTGGCCGACTTGCGTCGGAAGTGCTCGACTTCATTACCCCGCACGTAAAACAGGGTGTGACCACCGAGAAGCTCGACCAGCTTTGCCACGATTACATCGTCAACGTGCAGGGCACCATTCCGGCACCGCTAAATTACGCTCCGCCCGGTCATCGTCCGTATCCGAAATCGATCTGCACGTCGGTCAATCATCAGGTCTGCCACGGTATCCCCGGCGACAAAGTGTTAAAGCATGGCGACGTCATCAACATCGACGTTACCGTCATCAAAGATGGCTACCACGGCGACACCAGCCGCATGTTTTATGTCGGCGAGCCTTCCATTCAAGCCAGACGCCTTTGCGAGAGCACCTACGAATCGATGTGGCGCGGTATCAACAAGGTCAAGCCGGGCGCAACGCTGGGTGATATTGGCCACGCCATACAGGTGTTTGCAGAGGGCAATGGATTTTCCATCGTGCGCGAATTCTGCGGTCATGGCATTGGAAAAAAATTCCATGAAGATCCGCAGATCCTGCATTACGGCAAAGCGGGTGTAGGGATGACGCTAAAGGCCGGCATGGTTTTCACGGTCGAACCAATGATCAACGCGGGCAAGAAAGATATTCGCATGCTCGGCGATGGCTGGACCGTGGTGACCGCTGACCACAGCCTTTCCGCACAATGGGAACATACAGTGCTGGTAACCGATGACGGCTTTGAGGTGCTGACCCAGTCGGCTGGAACGCCACCGATGCCCGCAAACCTATCCTGAAGTCTGTGGTTCCTCGCGCAACCACCGACACCGTCGTTCGCACCGCCGAGCGCGAAGCCCTTACCCGCGCCGCGTATGCAAAGCACATTCGCGACTGGTTGCAGGAGCAGCGCGACACACTCAAAAACTCATACCGGGTTCGCCCGCAGCCGGACCGCAACCTGCGTCGTCACGCGGCGGTGGTCGATCAGGCGGTCGGACGGATCGCTACCGACATCGGCCTGCCCGAGAGTATCGCTATTGTGGCTGTGGGCGGCTATGGGCGCGGCTTTCTTTTTCCCGCTTCGGATGTCGATCTGCTGGTGTTGTTGCCTGACGGTTCGCCGCCGGATCCCCGCGTTGAGGCGTTCGTCGCCCTGCTTTGGGATGTGGGCCTCGAGCCGGGCATTTCGGTGCGTACACTTTCCGAGTGCGTAGAAGAAGCGGCCAAGGATGTCACCGTCGATACCGGACTGCTCGAAATGCGTGGCCTGTGGGGCGATCAGACGCTGGTTGCGCAACTACAACTCACGCTCAAACAATCGCGCTCCGTCAGCGCATTTTTCGCCGCAAAAATAGACGAGCAGAAACGCCGTCACGCGCGCCACAACGATGTGGCCCTGAATCTTGAACCGAATATCAAAGAGAGTCCGGGTGGCTTGCGCGATTTGCAAACGGTACTGTGGCTGGCGAAGGCGGCTGATCTGGGTGACGACTGGCACGCGCTGCAAACTGAAGGGCTGATCTCACCTTACGAATTGAAAATGATCAGCCGTCACCGCCGTGTGCTCATTGATATCCGCATTCGACTCCATTACCTCGCGCATCGACGCGAAGACAGACTGGTGTTCGACTATCAAACCGAGCTGGCGAAGGAACTGAAGCTCGAAGGCAGTCGGACCAAACTGCCTTCCGAAGTGCTAATGCGTCGCTATTACCTGACGGCAAAAGCGATTTGGCAGATGAACTCGATTTTGTTGCCGACGCTGCTTGAGCGTATCTCGCAGCGGCGCAAGGACCATGTCAAAAAAATCGACGATGAATTCGAGGTCGTCAATGGGAACATCGCCGCGCGCGACGAGAAACTTTTCTCGCGCGATCCGCGCGCCATTTTCCGCGCTTTCCTCGCTTTGCAAAGCGTCAATGAAGCAGAGTTTTTCGAGCCGGAAACATTGCGTGCGCTGTGGCGGGCGGTGCATCTGATCGATAAGAAATTCCGTGATGATCCCGAAGTCAATCGGCTGTTTCTGAAAATCCTGCAGAGTGAAAAAGTCACATTCACGCTACGCCGCATGAGCCGCTACGGCGTACTTGGCCGCTACATTCCCGCCTTCGGCCGTATCGCCGGACAGATGCAACATGATCTGTTCCACGTCTACACGGTGGACGAACATATCCTGATGGTCATTCGTAATTTGCGGCGTCTTGTGATGCCGCGATTTGCGCACGAGTTTCCGTTTTGTCACGAACTCGCCGACCAGTTCGCGCGCCCTGAAATGCTTTATATCGCTGCGCTGTTTCACGATATCGCCAAAGGCCGCGGCGGCGATCATTCCGAGCTGGGCAAAAAAGATGCGCGGCTGTTTTGTAAAAAACTCGCCCTCTCTCGAGCCGATACCGGCTTGGTCGCGTGGCTGGTGGAAATGCATCTACAGATGTCGGCCACCGCGCAGAAACAGGATTTGTCCGATCCAGAGGTAATTGCCCACTTCGCAACGCGGGTGGGTGATGAGCGCCGTCTGATTGCGCTATATCTGCTCACCGTGGCTGACGTTCGCGGCACCAGCCCACACGTATGGAACGCGTGGAAAGCAAAACTGCTCGAACAACTTTTTCGCGCCACCCGCAGGTTGCTGCGCGGTGATGCCGTGCCCAATGAGCACTGGATTGAAAACAAGCGCTCAGAAGCGTTGCTGCTGTATCAAAGCGGCGAACAAACGGGTGCGGTCATCCACGAAAAACCGCCGCTATGGGCACATGTGAGGGATAGTTATTTTCAGCGTTTCGATGCCGCCGAAATGGCCTGGCATGCGCTGGTGCTGGATGCTGACGCATCGCCCTCAGATGCAGTTGTGCGTGTACGCGCGCTAGGCGATAGTCACGACAGCGGCACAGGACACGACCTCGATCAGGAAGGATTCGCCGTGATGGTAATGATGCGCGATCAGCCCGGTCTGTTTGCGCGCATTACAGGCTATTTTGAAAAGCTCGCCTTTGATATTGCCGCGGCCAAAATCTACACCACCAATCACAAATATGCGCTGGACGCATTCCAGATCCTGCCGAAAACGGGAACCGCGTCGCGCTACAAAGATGTCGCCGCGACGATAGAACGCGGCCTCGCCCGCGTGCTCGATGAGCCGGCAACGCCGGTCTCGCCGCTGTCTGGTCGGATTGCACGACAAGTGAAGCACTTCGCTTTCGTGCCTAAAGTCTCGTTGGTTCCCGCAAGGCAAAAAGCGACCTTCGAGCTTAGCGTGAGCTGCGCAGATCGGCCGGGCTTGCTGTCGTCAATGGCGCGAGTGTTTTTGGCGTTCGACGTTAATCTGCAGGATGCGCGTATCACCACGCTCGGGCAACGCGCGGAGGACGTGTTTATCGTCGCGAATAAAAAGCTGGGGGATGCCGCGTTTGCGGCGGAATTTCAGGCGGCACTGATTGCTGAGTTGCGGGCTTAGTAGTTTTCATAAACTCTAGAACTAGCGCGGCTTTACAGGCACATTTCGCCTGCGATTCCCGTCAATGCTAGATCTACGAATTATTGACTCGCTGTGATGCCACCATCCAGATAGAGAATCTGCCCCGTCACAAAGTCCGATGCAGGTGACGCGAAAAACAGCGCAGCGCCCACCACATCTTTCGGCTCCGCCACGCGCCCCAGCGGAATGCGCTCAACAATTTGCTTGCGCGTCGTTTCGTTGTCCAGCCAGTGCCGCGCCATTTCGGTTGCCACCACCGTCGGCGCGATACCGTTCACCTGAATATTGTCGCGCGCCAATTCGACTGCGTGCTGCTTCACCAGCATCACCAACGCGCCCTTGGTGGCGCAATAGGCCGAATAGCCGCGATCACGCAGACCGAGTTGCGCGCGCACCGAAAGCAGGTGAATCTGCTTGCCGCCGCATTTGGCGGCGATCTGGTGCTTTGCCACTGATTGCGCAAGGAACATTGCCGCCTTGAGGTTGACTTGCACCACTTCGTCGAATGCTTCCTCGGTTACATCAACCAGTTTTTCTTCGCGCTGGATTCCAACGCAGCTGACGAGGATGTTGATCCTGCCGGTGCGCGCCACCGTGGTGTCCACTGCGCTGCGGATGCTGTCTGTTGAGTGCGCGTCGATGGCAACCGCGCTGGCGGCAAGGCCCTGCTCTATCAATTGCGCGGCCAACGCTTCCGCCTTCTCGATACTGCGCCCACCGATCACCACATGCGCACCACGCATCGCCAGCCCCCATGTAATCGCCTCGCCAATACCGCCGTAGCCGCCGGGCACGAGCGCGACTTTACCGTTCAGATCAAATTGCCCGGCGAGTTCCCTGATGAAATCAGATTTAGGTGTGATTGCGTTCATCATCAGTCCATTAAAAGGCCGCCGTTGATATCGACGACTTCGCCGGTAATGAAACCGGCCAGCGGTGAAGCAAGAAATCTGACGACGTGCGCGAACTCTTCAGGCTCACAAAAGCGCCCGACCGGAATCGTCGCTAGCAAAGCCACGCGTTGCGCTTCGCTAAGTCCCTCGGTGACCATCGGTGTTTTCACGTATGCGGGTGAGATGGCATTGACGGTGACACCGAATGCCGCGCTCTCGCGCGCGAGCGAAAACGTCAGCGCGCTCATCGCGCCTTTTGATACTGAATACGCGGTGCCCGCTGTCAGTCCGCCGGTCTTGGCGGCGAGTGAGGAGACGTTGATGATTCGTCCCCATTTGCGCGACTTCATGCCGGGGAGAACCGCACGTGACCAATGAAAGGCACCGTCGAGATTGACGCCAAGCACACGCCGCCACTCTTCGTCGCTGGTTGCTTCAACTTTATTGTTCGAGAGTATTCCCGCGTTGTTGACGAGGATATCGACCGCACCGAATTTTTCGGCAATGCGTGCGTGCGCGGCTGACACTGCGGCGGCGTCGCGAATGTCGGCTTCAATAAACAGGATTTCTCCGTTCAAACCGCGTGCCGCATCGCGCATGCGTGCCTCACTCAAATCGACCATCGCCACACGTGCGCCATCTTCGAGCAGGAATCGTGTGGCGGCCAATCCCATCGTGCCCGCCGCGCCCGTGACCAACGCGATTTTGCCTTCAAGTGGTTTCAAGCCATGTCCTTTCCTGGACCACAAATATCAATTGTCGAGCGCGCTCTTTTTGCCAAACATCCCGCGTGCGCGGAAGGTGACGACGACGATGAACAACAAATACATCGACATCAGCGACCATTCCGAAGCGTACGCGCCTGTGAGCCCGACGACCAGCCCGACCATCAAGCCTGCAACCACCGCACCCCAGAAACTGCCGACGCCGCCCAGTACGATGATGAGGAAAGCCGGCACGACCGCATCGACGCCGACATGCGGTCGGATTCCCCAAATGGGTGCCATGACGATGCCCGCGATTGCTGCCAGCGCCGTTCCGAGCGCGAACACCCACATGCGCAGACGCGACAGATTGTAGCCAAGTGCTCGCACCATTTCGCTGTCGTGCGCACCGGCTTTGATAATCGCGCCGTATTTTGTTTTTTCGATGAACAGCCACAGCAACAAGATCATAGCAATCGCAAACGCGCAGGCAAAGAAGCGATAGCGTGCGTAGATGAGATCGCCGATCATGACAGCGCCTGAGATTGCATCTGGCGTCGTCAGGGTGCGTTCTCGTGATCCCCATAGAACGCGAATCAATTCTTCGATTACCAGCGCAGCGCCAAACGTGAGCAGCAATCCGTAAAGCGGATCCTTGCCGTAAGTGCGACGCATGGCAAGTTCGAGCACCATACCGAAAGCGCCAACGAGAATTGGTGCCATGAACAGGGCAACGGCGTATCGCGTGCCGATGGGTAGCTCGGCGTACCAGGCAAACGCCCCGGCGAACGGGCCAAAGTGTGGTGCCATTAGGAAAAGCGCGATATAGGCACCCAGCGCGAACAGCGAGCCGTGTGCAAGATTGATGACCTCCATCACGCCGACGATGAGCATGAATCCCAGCGCGATCAGTGCGAAAAGAAGGCCGAGTGAGAGACCGTTCAGGAGGTGGGGGAGTAGGCTTTGGAGGAAATCCATCTTCGACTTCTTTGTAAGTGCGGATAAGTGCGCTGATGCCCCTCACCCCAACCCTCTCCCCGGACGGGGGAGGGGGAGTAAGAATCATTGCTCGTACGTCGGCGTCGCGTCATACGATTCCAACTTGCACGCCGCTGGGCCATCGCGATCCTCTACTTCCTTCGGCTCGACCTGCGCGAGGATCTTGAAAATATCATCCTTCTCGGCGGGTGCTTCGTTGTACGTCGCCATATAAATGGTCTGCTGCATCTGGTGCGTCACCGGGTTCATATACGCATCGAAATGCTGCATGCGGTCGCCTGCCGACACCTTAAGACTTTCAAGTTGCTTGATGACTTTGATGTTGTTGGTGGAACCCGCGCGCTCGACCGCGCGCAGCAGTTCGCGCGTGGCCATATAGCCGTTGTAATAAACGTTACCGGGTACTTTGATCTGCACACCCGGATAGGCTTTTTGATAGGCGGCAACAAACTCCTTCACGCCGGGCAAATCGAGTCGGTAGTACCAGTTGGTACCGAATACACCGAAAATTTCCTCCGGCCCGAGTCCGTAAACATCCGGCCAGTCCTGCTGGTTATTGATCCAAGCGAACGTCTTGTTCATCTTCAGTTGCACAACCTGTTTGCGCAGCACCTTGATGTCGTCACCCCCGACTGCCGTGGCAATTGCGTTGGGCTTGAGCTGCTGGATTTTGAGCAGATAGGCACTGAAGTCACGCGTATTCTGCGGCACCAGCAATTCTTCGACCACCTTGCCGCCATTGGCTTCGATGATTGCACGGGTCGCTTTCGAGGTGTTATGCCCCCAAACGTAATCGTTTGTCATCAGCAGCCAATTCTTGCCGTTAACCTTCATCGCGTTCTTGACGATAGCGTGCGCGAAGTTAGTGCCGTTGCCGTCCCAGACGAATTTGACGCGATGGCAATCTTTACCGGCTTCGGTCGGCGAGCTCGAGTTGCTGTTGAGGAAGATACATCCGTATTTCTGTGCGACCTGCGAGATGGCGTTAGCGACCCCGGAGTGAATTGCACCGATCAGGAACGCGGCTTCGTTGCGCGTGATCATGCGCTCCGCGACGCGCGAACCCGTGGCGGGCGTCGTCTCGGTGTCCATGTGCAGCGCCTCGATGGTGCGGCCCAACACGCCACCTTTTGCGTTGAACTCCTTGATGGCCAACATCGCGCCGAGCCGCTCTTCCATGCCGCTGGCCGCGTACTGACCGCTGGCGTCCATGGTGAGGCCGATCACCAATGGCTTTTTCGCGGCCGACTGCGCCCACGCATGATGCGTTCTCCACGGACCGTAAAAACTGGCGGCGCCGGTACCGAGTGCAATGGCCTGTAGCAGACTTCGCCTGCGCGGGCTTGAGGGTTGTGCGTCTTTATTCTGTTCCGGTGACACAATTTTTTGATCAGACATGGCAGTTTCTCCTTCCGGGTTTTGGTTCGGCGGGCGCTTTCCAGCGTCGTTTGTACTACTGGCGTTTCACGATCTGAAAGCCATTGGCTTTCTCCTGCACCTCAATCAACGAGGGTACTAATTTGTCGCCATAGCCCTGTGCTACGGCATGAACAAAAGTCTGGTGCACGGCCTCACCCATGAAGCTCACCACCGGCAGCATTTCTGCCATGTGGGTGTAGTACCGTAGGTCTTTGCGGCCATTTGCGATCGAGAACTTCATGCCGGTGAAATCACCCTTGACGGCGCTTTCGGCGATCATCTTGTAGACGCCGGAATTCACACCACCGGCAGAAACGACTTGATGAAATTTCTCCAGCGAGACGCCGGCACGCGAGATTGATGCGAATGCCTCGGCGGTGCTGGCTGCAATCGACAGCGCAAGGAAGTTGTTAACCAGCTTCAGTACATGGCCATGACCCGGCGGGCCAACGTGGAAAATATTTTCACAATAGGCTGCCAGCACTGGGCGAATCTGCTCAAACGTCGCCTCGTCCGCACCGACCATCGTGTTGAGCCTGCCATCTTCGGCTTCTTTCGGCGTTCGTGCCAGCGGTGCATCGATGAACTTCACCCCTTTGGCGGCGAGCGCCACGCGGATGCGGGTGGTGGAATCCGGCTCGGCGGTGGATGTGTCAATGACGATCAGCCCGTCGCGCGCCGCACCAAGCAAGCCGTCCGCGCCGAAGACGATGTCTTCAACTTGTGTAGACCCCGTCACGCAAATGATGACGATGTCCGCGCCAGTTGCGGCATCGGCATTGGTTTTCGCTTCGGTCGCCCCGGCAGCAAGTAAATCATCCAGTCGCGAGCGATCGCGGTTGACTTTGAGATTCAGGCTGTAACCCTTGGCGAGCAGGTGCTTAGCCATGCCATGGCCCATCATGCCGATGCCGATAAAGCCTATGTGTGGTGTGTTCATGAGACGAGTCCTTTTTCCAATTTTGGTGAATGCTGGTTTGATTCAGAGGTCGATGCGGCGCGGTCCCAAAGCGCGATGAGTTCACGGTAGCCGCGCGCGATCTGCTCGATGACGTCGGCGTCGGTTGCGCGGCCCGCAAACCACGCAGCGGCTGGTTCGGCGAAGATGGTGCGGCCGACTGCAAAGCCGCGGCACCGGGGCTCACTTGCGGCGGCGGAAAAGCTGGCGTCAAGCGTCTCGGCAGGCGCCTCCATGCCGAGTACCAGCATGCCTTGACAGTAGGGGTCGCGCGCATCGATGAGCGCGCCAAGCGTCCGCCAGACAGCAGGGTCCGTTGATGGCGGCAGCTTCCACCAGTCGGGACGAATGCCGGCGTCATAAAGTTGCGTCAGTGCGCGCACCAGCGTTGCGGCATTGTTACCGTCGCGCTCGGGAGGAATAATCTCCAGTAACAGCTCGTGACCGGTGTCGTGACAGGCCGCAGCGAGGCCGCTCATGCGCGCGATTTGTGCGGCCTTCAATTCATCCGCGTCATCGGGATGATAGAAAATGAGGCATTTGACGACATGCTCTGCAGGCCAGGTTCGAAGTGCCAACCCGACGTTGGCGCCGGCTTCGAAGTCAACCGGAATCGAACCGGGCAATTCGACCGGGCGCGCAATCCATAGCCCTTTACCCGTCAGCATCGGCAACACATCTTCGCCGTAGTGTTCATCCAGTAGCACCCCGGTATCACGGCGGCCTTCACTCACATTGAGGAACGCTTTTGCGACCAACGCTTTGAAAGGCGCAATCCGGTCCGGCGACGCACCATTCTCAATTGCGATTCGCTCCAGCTGGGAACGATGGTCGAACGCGAGCACGTTAAGCTGCGACGAACGCGGGCGTCGTGTGGTGGTGCGATGCAAATGAGAAAGCGTGTCGTCATCGCGTAAACGCGGCGTGGTGCTGCCGTGTTCCAGAAAATGCTTGAGTTCTTCGGCGGTGGCCATGGCGGGCGCGCAGCCGTGACGCGAAACCACGATCGCACCGCAGGCATTGGCGACGCGGCAGCATTCGCTTATCGGTTCGTTGCGCAACCAGCACGAGAGGAAACCCGCCATGAATGCATCACCCGCACCCAATACATTGAATACTTCCACCGCAAAACCTGGGCTGACGATGCCATCTTCGACCTGCGCCGGAATCGCGCCGGGAAACGCGACACAGCCTTCTGCGCCGCGTTTCAATACGATCAAAGCGCTGGATTGTTGGCGAATGTTTTTCAGTGCTTTGAGCGTATCACTCTCACCACCTACGATATGGATTTCTTCCTCGGTGCCGACGATCAGCGCACATGCAGGCAACAACGGCGCGAAATGCGCTGTCACTTCGGTGCTCGATACAAACCGCGATTCGCCCTGCGCCGCACCGGCAAGGCCCCACAGCACTGGTCGATAATCGATATCGAGAATGACGCGGGTCGCAGCGCTGCTGGCAACGGACACGGCACGATGACAGGCGCGACGCGTGGTTTCCTGTGACAGCAGCGTGCCCGAAACGAGCAGACCAGTCGCTGAAGCAATGAATTCAGGTTTGATATGTCCTTCGGCCAACGCCATGTCGGCACAATTTTCACGGTAGAAAATATGCGGGAAGTTATTCCGATCACGCACTGCCAGAAAAACCAATGCGGTCAGGCGTCTTGGATCGGTAGATACCTGGTCGGCATTGACACCCTCTCGTTCCAGTTGTGCGCGTACAAAGCGGCCCAGTTGCTCATCGCCCACACGGGACAACATCGCTGACTTGAGCCCTAGGCGAGAGACACCGACGGCGGTGTTGGCGGGCGACCCGCCCAGATATTTCGCGAAGGTGGAAATGTCCTCAAGCGGGCAACCGATCTGCTCGCCATATAGATCGACGGCAGCGCGACCCATGCTTATCAGGTCGAAGGAGCGATTCACGATGATCGCCGCTTTGGGACTTGCTTCCCTGCTGTATTCGGTGCGGCTTTTTTCGAAGCAGCAGGCGCTTTCTTAGCCGACTTTTCGGCCAGGTGATAGCCGATACTCACCACCAGCGATTGCGCCAGACACATCGGCTCTACCAGCGAGCGGAACGGCTGGTCGCCATGGTCACCAAGATCAAACGCCACTGTTGCGTAGCGCTGCAGCGGACTCACCGTGCTATCAGTAATGACGACGACTGCTACGCCACGCTTCTTGCACTCCGCCGCAAGCGCGATCACGTCTGGCGAATAGTTACGAAAACTCACAGCAATGAGCACATCGCTCCTACGGATGCCCAGCGCCTGATCGCGAACCATCCCGCCGACACCGTCCATCAGCGAGACCGGCAGCTCCAGTTGCGACAGCGCATAAGTCAGGTAACAAGCAACGGGGAACGCGCGCCGCTGTGCGAGTACGTGGATGCGGTCGGCGCTGGAAATGACTTTGATCGCCTCTTCCAGCTTTTTCGCGGTGATGTGTTCGCCTAGATGGTTGAGATTCGCAATCGATTCATTCACGAATTCGCGCAGCACTGCTGACGGTGAGTCCTTGGCATGCTCCTGTCGCAAACGCTCGATGCGGTCACGATAGCTTGAGGATCGCTGTACCAGCTGATCGCGAAAAATCTGCTGCATTTCAGAGTAACCGCCAAAGCCCAACGCCTGGGCGAAACGCACCATCGCCGATGGCTGCACACCGGCCTTGGCCGCTGCAGTCGCGACAGTATCGAGCGCAATTTCCTGCGGGCTGTCTAGCGTAAAGCGGGCAATATCCTGCAACTGCCGACTCAACGCAGGATACTGTTTGGTGATCTCGGTTTTCAGGCTTTCGAAATCGGCAATGGACATATTTATTCTGCTGGATGGGGTCAAAAGCGGTTAGGTTTTGAATGGGCGTTTCAATAAACTGAAACGATTAGAACAAACATTCTTGATTATTGCAATATAAGAACGTATATTTCTGTTCATCACGAAATCCAGAAGACAAGAACATGGGCGGAGGAGCATGAAGAAGCACGCAGACAATCGATTGCTGACGCGACCCGGCGTGTGGATTGCGCTGGCGGTGCTGGCAACGGCACCGCTGTGGATCAAGAGTGTCGGACTGTATCCGTACCTCGCGCTGGAAATCATGATCTGGATGATGTTCGCACTCGGCTATAACCTCTTGCTGGGACAAGCCGGACTGCCCTCGTTCGGCCACGGTGCATTTTTAGGCATCGGCGCCTACGCTTTTGGCCTGCTGCAACTGAAACTCGGTGCCGGACTATGGCTGGCCTTGTTCGGCGCTGTGGCCATTGCCGCGCTGGCGGGTGCACTGGTTGCTGCATTCATTTCGCACCGGCGTGGCATCTACTATGCATTGCTCACGATCGCGTTTGGCCAGGTGTTCTGGTTCATTTCGATCAAGTGGCATAGCGTTACCGGCGGAGAAGATGGCCTATTGAATATTGCGCGTCCGGCAGCTAATTTCGGCTTGTTTGAACTTTCTCTCAAAGGCAACAACGCGCTTTACTACTTCACTTTCGCGTTACTGATGCTGGTGGTGGTGTTTTTGTGGCGGCTCAGTTATTCGCCGTTTGGCCGGATATTGCAGGCAGTGAAACAAAACGAGACGCGTGCGGCGTTTGTCGGGCACAACGTCTGGCTCTATAAATTTCTTGCCTTCGTCAATTCAACCTCAGTGGCGGGACTGGCGGGTGCGCTGTTCGCGATGGCCCAGCAATCGGCGTATCCCAACGTGATGAGCCTGCATAACTCGGGATTCGTGGTGATGATGGTGCTGATTGGCGGCGGGCTGGTGAGCTTCTGGGGACCGCTCATCGGCGCAGCGTTTTTCATTCTCGCCCGCGACCTGCTTGGTGCGTATACCGAAACCTGGCTGCTGTGGTACGGGCTGGCCTTTATGGCGATGGTGATCTTCAAACCCGAGGGCATTGCAGGGATGTGGCAAGGCTGGCTCACGCGAAGCAAGTCAGCTACACGCGCAACATGACAGCACTTTTTTCCGCACAGCAACTCGCCAAACGCTTCGGTGATCGCCTGGTATTGCAGGACGTGAGCTTCAATGTGGAAGAAGGTCAGGTGCACGGCATCATGGGCCCAAACGGCGCGGGCAAGACGACCTGTTTCAATGTGCTCACCGGTCGATATCAACCTGACGGCGGCACAGTCACGCTGCGTGGCAAGGACATCACCGGCGGCTCGCCTCGCGCCATTGCACGACACGGCATCGCGCGCTCGTTCCAGCTGATGAACCTGTTCGATGATTTCACCGCACTGGAGAATGTGGCCGTGGCCACGCGCAGCCTGCGTGCGAACGGCCTCGGTTTTTGGCGTGATGCCATGAGTGCAGGCGACGCCTATGAGCGTGCCGACGCCATCCTGCTGCGCGTCGGGTTACAGGATAAAGCGTCGCTGCGCGCAGGCAGCCTTTCCTACGGCGACCGGCGTGCGCTGGAAATCGCCGTCGCGCTCGCGGGTGAGCCGGTGCTGCTGTTCCTTGATGAGCCGACGGCCGGGCTGGGTGCGGAAGGCATTGCACGGGTGGCGGATCTTGTCACTGAGCTTAAACGCCATCTGACGATGGTCATCATCGAACACGATATGCGTTTCCTGTTTCGGCTGGCTGATCGCATTTCTGTGGTGCACTGGGGGCAGGTGATCGCGCGCGGGACGCCGGCCGAGCTTCGTGAAAATACGTGGGTGCAGCGCTCGAATCTGGGACAGCTCACATGCTAGAGCTTTCCGACATCCGCACGTTTTACGGCGAGGCGCAGGCACTGTTTGGCGTATCGCTCAAGGTCGCGCCTGGCGAAGTCGTTGCGTTGCTCGGTGCCAACGGTGCCGGCAAAACCACCACGCTGCGCTCGATACTGGGGCTCACGCGCCCTCGTGAGGGCAGTGTGCGTTTCGATGGCCGGGACATTACGCACGTTCAAACCCACGACATAGCCTGCGCGGGACTCGGCTGGGTGCCCGATGACCGCCGCGTATTTCCTACCCTGACCGTTGAGCGGAATCTTGCGATTGCCAAAAAGAAGACACGCTTTCGCGCGTGGACGCTGGGCGAATGCTTCGGTGTGTTCTCGGCGCTCGAATATCTGATGAAACGCGAATGCGAAAACCTGTCCGGCGGCGAAATGCAGATGGTGGCGATATCGCGCGTATTACTCGGCTCACCAGGGCTGGTGCTGATGGATGAACCCAGCCAAGGCCTGGCACCGAAAGTGGTGCAGGACGTGATGCGGGTGATCAGCAAACTGAAAGCAGAAGGTGTCGCGGTGTTGCTGGTGGAGCAGAACGTGGAAAGCGCGCTCAGCGTCGCTGATCGCGCTTATGTCCTCGCCCGAGGCGCGGTAGTGTTTGAAGGGGCCGCCGCATCTCTACGCGACGATGCCGCGTTGCGCACACGCTTGCTGGGAGTTTGAAGGCGATGCTAAAAGTCGAACAACTAAAAAAAATCTACACGCGCGGCTTGATCAAGCGCGAACAGACGTTTTCACTGGAAGCGGATTTCGCGGTTGATGGCCCCGGCATCATTGGTGTAATGGGTCCCAACGGCTCCGGCAAGACAACATTGTTCGAGCTCATCACCGGCAGCAACCAGCCAACGTCCGGCCGGGTGTTGTG
>JANNRY010000084.1:0-12220 GCA_031401935.1 Betaproteobacteria bacterium
GGGTTCGAGTCCCGTCCACTCCGCCAGATCAGGGGCGAACTTTCGGGTTCGCCCCTTTTTATATGTGTCCATGAATTTCGCATCACCATTGGTAACCAGTATTTCCGCCGCGTCGTTCCACTCTATTTAGATTGAAGAAAAAGCATGCTAGAGACCATCCGTGGTATGACAAAAACTTGGGTCGCCAAACTTATTCTGGCGTTGATCACCATCCCTTTTGCCTTGTGGGGCGTTGAGTCTTACATCCGCACGCCGTCCGGTCAGGACACCGCCGCGACTGTTGATAAAGAAAAAATCACCATTCAGGAATTTCAACAGGCGACACGCAATCAGCTCGATCAGTTTCGCCAGCAATACGGTGGAAATATCGATGCCTCAATCATGGACAACCCTGAGATGCGCAAGTCCATTCTCGACCAGTTAATTGATCAACGGTTGATTGTGACTGCGACTAAATCCATCGGACTGGTAGTAAGTGATGCCACGTTGCGCGAGCGCATCAGTACTGAGCCGAGCTTTCAGCAAGACGGAAAATTCTCGCCATCGCGTTACGAATTGTTCCTGAAGTCGCAAGGTCTTTCGGCTGTCGGCTTTGAAAACAGGATGCGTCAGGATTTGGAGCGCCAGCGCTTTGTCGAGAGCATTGCTGCGACAGCGTTTACGGCAAATGCCAGTGTCAGACAATACCTGCTTATCTCCGAACAAACCCGCGATATCGCCATCGTCAATGTATCGCCAGATGCATTTACCGCACAGGTAAAAATCACGCCAGCAGCGGCGAAGGCTTTTTACGAACAGAAGAAGGCCGAATTCACCACGCCAGAACAAATTCGTGCGGAATATATTGAGCTCTCAGTGGACGCTTTGGCGCCGACCATTCAGGTTCCTGCGGAAGAAACCAAGGCCTACTACGAGGCAAATAGCGCGCGCTACATCCAGAAAGAACAGCGCAAAGCCAGCCATATTCTGATCAATCTGACGCCCAAGGCAACTGACGCAGAGAAAAAAGCCGCCAAGGAAAAGGTCGATGCGCTGTTTGCCCAGGCCAAGAAAAATCCGAAAGATTTCGCGGAGCTGGCGAAGAAAAATTCCCAGGACACTGGTTCGGCGGCAACCGGTGGAGACCTCGGTTTGTTTTCGCGCGGCATGATGGTGAAACCGTTTGAAGATGCAGCATTCGCAGCAGCCAAAGACGAATTGGTTGGACCGGTGTTATCAGATTTTGGGTATCACATTATCCGCGTCACTGAGATTCAACCTGAAAAGGGCAAAGGGCTGGCCGAAGTAACGCCCGAAATTGAAGGCGAATTGAAGAAACAAAAAGCAGCCCGCAAGTTTGCCGAACTTGCCGAGAAATTCACCAATGCTGCCTACGAGCAATCGAGCAGCCTAAAGGCTACATCTGAAGCAGTTGGCCTTCCGGTCAAGCAATCGCCGTGGATGTCGAAAGGGCAAGGCATGCCGCCGCCATTTACTAATCCGAAGCTGCAGACGGCGCTGTTCTCCGATGAAGTGCAGAAAAACAAACGCAACACGGAAGCGGTCGAAATTGCGACTAACACGCTGGTCGCTGCGCGTGCGCTTGAATCCAAACCTGCTGTTGTGCGTCCGTTTGAAGAAGTTGAAAAGGGCATCATCGCGCGTCTCACGCGTGAAGAAGCCGGTAAGCTCGCGATGAAGGATGGAGAGGCCAAACTCGCCGCGCTGAAGCTTGGTAAAGCCACGGATGTCAAATGGCCCGCCCTGTTATCGGTTAGCCGTGCAAGTGCAGGTGGATTGGCGCCGAATGTGATCGAAGCCGCTATGAAGGCCGACCCGAAGACCTTGCCTGCCTACGTGGGCACTGAAAACCCGGCTGGCGGATTCGTGTTGGTGCAAGTCGCCAAAGTAAACGATGCGCCGGCCGTCGATGAGGCCAAGTTGCAAACAACGCGAACCCGAATCGCGCAGTCGCTTTCCCAGCAGGAAATCCTCGCCACGCTTGGGCAAATTCGCGCCAAATCGGATGTGACCATCGCCAAGGATGCGCTGACGAAAAAGCAGGATCAGTAATCCTCGCTGACGGCGAAGGCCGCACGCATGTAGATGCGCGCGATCTGCGAGATCCACGCGATCTACGATAAGGTCTGTCGAGCGTTGCGATTAAGACTTCAGGCTAAACACATCTCCCGGATTTCGCAGGTGCGAGATGTCGTCCAGGCGCATGTTCACCAGTTTCATGAAGTTCGGATGCGTCAAAATATAAAACTGCTTGTCGCGTATCGCGTCGAACGTGATGTTGGCGACATCCGTTGCGGTCAGCTTGCCCGAACTCACTGCCCTCTCAATCATCTGCTGCGCCAACATCATCGATTCGGTGGGGCTGCTTGCATTTTGCATATCCGCGGGCCGTGAGATGTGCGATTTGGAGATTCCCGTCGGCGTGAAACCTGGGCAGAGCACCGATGCAGTGATGCGCGGCTCCACCTTGGCCAGATCGTGATACAGCGATTCGCTATGCGCAACGACGGCATGTTTGCTGACGTTGTAGGCCCCCATCAGGCCCGGCGCGATCAGCCCGGCAATCGATGACACGCTGACAATATGGCCCTCGTACGCAGGGTCGCTCTTCGCGGCCTTGAGCATCAGCGGCGTGAAGATTCGCACCCCGTGAATCACACCCCACAGATTCACGTTGAGCACCCATTCCCAATCTTTGACGGTGTTTTCCCATATTAGGCCACCGGAACCCACGCCGGCGTTATTGAACAGGCAATGCACTGCGCCAAAAGAATCCGTGGCAAGAGCAGCCAGCGCCTCGATATATTCGGCCTTCGACACATCGCCTGCCAGCGCCACCACGTCGGCACCCGCTGATTTCAATTCAGCCACCGCCTGCTGCAGTGGCTCCTCGCGAATATCGCCCAGCACCAGCTTCATTTTCAGCGAGGCCGCTTTGTCTGCAAATGCACGGCCCAGACCGCTGGCACCACCGGTAATGACAGCAACTTTATTATGAAAATCTTTCAATGGTTTTCCCTGAATTTAATTTATTAAACACTAGCATTGACGGGTGTTTCAGGAGCTTTATGGCTGAAGATGCCCGTGTATGCTGGTTCTATGCAATATTATGCTGGCATGCCGCTGGCGATGACGTTGAAGCCACAATCTACATAAGTGATTTCGCCCGTTACCGCGCTCGCCAAATCGCTCATCAGGAAGGCCGCCACATTACCGACTTCCTCCTGTGTGACATTACGTCGCAACGGCGCCTGCTCTTCAAAAAAGCTCAGCATCTTGCCAAAGCCACTGATACCCGCTGCGGCGAGTGTTTTGATCGGGCCAGCCGAGATCGCATTGGCGCGTATGCCTTTCGGGCCGAGGCTGGCCGCCAGATAGCGCGTGACGGCCTCCAGGCTCGCTTTGGCAGCACCCATCGTGTTGTAGTTCGGCACCACTCGCTCGGCACCAAGGTAGGATAGCGTCAGGCAGGCGGCCTTGCGGCCCTGCATCATCGGCAACGCAGCCTTGGCCAATGCGGCGTAGCTGTAACTCGAGATGTCATGCGCGATACGGAAATTTTCGCGGGTCATCCCGTCGAGAAAATCACCGCCGATGGCGTCCCGTGGCGCGAAAGCAATAGCGTGGACAAAACCGTCCAGACCGTCCCAATGCTTCGCCAATTCCACGAACAAATTGTCAATATTCTCGTCCTTGGATACGTCGCAAGGCAGGATGATTTTGCCGTCAAAATCTGGGGCCAGTTTTTCCACCCGCTCGCGAATGCCTTCACCTGCGTAGGTGAAGGCCAATTCGGCGCCTTCACGCTTCATCGCCTTGGCAATCCCATATGCAATTGAGCGTTGCGACAGCAGCCCGGTGATCAGAATTTTTTTGTTATCAAGAAAGCCCATGACTCAATATTCTCCTCTTGCGTGAACCCGAATTGAACTTTAAGTCTGAAGTTTAGCCGATTCAATACCGGCAAAGTCTGACACAATGTGTGGCGTGCGTTTGGGGTATAGTTAGCGCGTTTTTTTCGACGGGTTTGCCCGCAGGGCTACGAGGTGATATGCGTTTTGATCTAATAGGCAGGCAATTGTTTTGGGTTTGTTTGGTACTCCCGTTCACGGCAATGAGTCAAAGCGCAAAGCCGCCCCCACAGGATCGCCCTGACCCTGAAAAAGTATTGCGCTACGCGTTTGAAGTCGCGGAAACCAGTTTCGATCCGCAAAAAATCAGCGACGTCTATTCGAGCATTGTCAACAAGGGCATGTTTGATCCGCCACTCCGCTACGATCACTTAGCACGTCCTGCCAAGCTGGTTCCCAATACGCTGACTGGCATGCCTGAAGTGTCCGCCGACTACAAAACGTTTACGTTGCGCGTGAGGCCCGGCATCTACTTCGATAACCACGAAGCCTTTGGCGGCAAGAAACGCGAATTAACCGCCGAGGACTATATCTACACGCTGAAGCGGGTGCTCGACCCCAAGCTCTCGGCGCCGATTCTGGCTGAATTGGAAGGCTACATCGTCGGGTCCGATGAATTCCTCAAACGAATTCGCAAGAACGGCAAGATGGAATACGACACGCCCATCGAAGGACTCAAAGTCATTGACCGCTATACGTTTCAGGTGAAATTGAACGAATCAAAGCCCACCTGGATATACAACTTTGCCGATTGCCGCACGAGCTGCGCGGTGGCGCGCGAGGTTGTCGAGAAGTACGGCGATGATATCGGTGCCCATCCGGTCGGTACCGGTGCCTATCGATTGAAATCCTGGAAACGTTCGTCGAAAATGATTTTTGAGTCAAATCCAAATTATCGCGAAGAATACTATTCTGGTGAACCGGCAGCCGACGACAAAGAGGGACAGGCCATCCTCGCCAGATTGAAGGGCAGGCGTCTGCCGATGATGGGACGTGTCGAAGTGTCAATCATCGAAGAACGCCAGCCGCGCTGGATTTCTTTTATCAATAAAGAGTTTGATCTGCTTTGGCGCATGCCCGAAGACGTTGCCCAGCAAGCCGTTCCCAACCGGACACTCGCGCCGAATCTGGTCAAACAGGGCATTCGTGCCGAATTAGTGCCAGCACTGGATCTTGCATTTTTATATTTCAATATGAAGGACCCGATTGTCGGTGGTTATGAGCCCCAGAACGTTGCCTTGCGCCGGGCGATCTCGCTGGCCTATCGTTCACAGGACGAAATCGACATCGTGCAAAAGGGCCTTGCGATCCCTGCGCACACGCCGTACAGCCCTGGCGTAGCAGGATACGACCCGAATTTCCGCACCAGCGCGAGCGAATTCAATCCCGCAAAGGCGCGAGCCCTTCTTGATATGCACGGCTATATTGATCGTGACAACGATGGTTTCCGTGAAATGCCGGATGGTAGTCCACTCATCCTCAAGAGCAATTCCACGCCCACCGAAAAAGATCGGACAGTGGACGAGCTTTGGCGGCGCTCGATGGATGGAATTGGTGTTCGTATCGAATTTCGCAAAGCGAAATGGCCGGACCTACTGAAGGAATCAAACGCTGGCAAGCTAATGATGTGGTTTCTGGCAGGCTCTGCTTCCGCACCAGACGCCGACACCTGGCTGCAGTCCCTGTACGGCCCCAATTGCGGATTCAAAGGCAACCGCGCGTGCTTCCAACTGAAGGAATACGACGCGCTCTTTGAAAAAGCCGAACGCATGCCGGATAGTCCGGAGCGCACTAAGCTGTATCAGGAAATGGCGCGATTGATGGTGGTTTATGCACCGTGGAAAATTAATATGCATCGTATTCTGACCGACATGTGGTACCCGTATGTGATCGGCTTTCGACGCCCCTTGGTGCAAACAGAGAACTGGTGGCGCTACGTCGACATCGACCTCGAAGTAAAAAAGCAATTCGAGGCCCGGTGAAATGATTTTCACGCGCGTTCAAAACTGGCTGATCGGTGGCGCGGCGTTGTTGCTGGCGTTTGCCTCGGCGACTTCCAGCGCGCAACCCGATCCAAACAAAGTACTCCGCTACGCGTTCGAAGTCGCCGAATCCAGCTTTGATCCGCACAAAAATAGCGACGTCTATTCTGGCATTGTCAACAACGCGATATTCGATACGCCGCTGCGCTATGATTTTCTGGCGCGCCCACCGAAGCTGGTTGCCAACACACTCGTCGCGATGCCTGAGGTCTCGGCCGATTACAAGACCTACACGCTGCGCATCAAACCGGGCATTTACTTTTCTGATGACGCAGCCTTTGGCGGTAAGAAAAGAGAACTCACCGCCGAGGACTACGTGTATTCGATCAAGCGCCTGTTTGATCCCAAACTCGCTGCGCCGTTACTGGCGGAGGTTGAAGGCTATATCGTTGGCTCTGAAGAGTTGTTGAAACGTGTGCGCAAGGCCAACCAGATGGACTACGACACGTCGTTAGAAGGCTTGAAGGCACTTGATCGCTACACGCTTCAAGTAAAGCTGAACGAATCCAAACCCAACTGGATATATAACTTCGCCGATGGCCGTGTCGCCAGCGCGATGGCGCGCGAAGTTGTCGAGATGTACAAAGAGGACATCGTTTCACATCCGGTCGGCACTGGCGCGCACCGGCTGACGTCTTGGAAGCGGTCTTCAAAAATGGTTTTTGACGTCAATCCGAATTTCCGTGAAGAGTATTTTCACGCCGAGCCTGCGGCGGACGACGAAAATGGTCAGGCCATCCTCGCGCGCCTGAAGGGCAAGCGTCTGCCAATGATTGGTCGCATCGAGGTTTCCATCATCGCCGAGCAGCAGCCACGCTGGATATCTTTCCTCAATCGGGAATTTGATTTGCTGTGGTTGATGCCGGAGGACTTCGGCAACATGTCTGTGCCGAATCGCAAACTTGCGCCGAACCTGCAAAAGGCCGGTATCGTCATGGAGCAGATAGCGGCGATGGATCTCACCTATATCTACTTCAACATGGAAGATGCTACCGTCGGCGGCTACACGCCGGACAAAATTGCACTGCGTCGCGCGATCTCGCTAGGCTACAAAACCAAAGACGAAATCAACACCATACGCAAAAATCTAGCCGTTCCCGCACATACCCCGTACGCTCCAGGCGTGGCTGGCTATGACCCGGCATTTCGCACCAGCGCCAACGAGCATGATCCGGCAAAGGCGCGGGCGCTGCTCGATATATTCGGATTCATTGATCGCAATGGCGACGGCTATCGTGAGATGCCTGATGGCACGGCACTCGTTCTCAAGTTCAACTCAAGCCCCAGTGATCGGGATAAACAGATTGATGAACTGCTGGTCCGCAGTATGGATGACATCGGGCTCAAGTTGACCGTTCGCAAGGCAAAGTGGCCGGACTTACTCAAGGAATCTAATGCCGGGAAGCTGATGATGTGGCAACTGGGTGCCACTGCTTCTGCGCCCGATGCACTTGGCAGCCTGCAAAATTTATTTGGCCCCAATTCCGGATTCAAAGGTAATCGTGCGCGCTTCAAGTTGGCAGCCTACGACGCTGCGTTTGAGAAAGCAGAACAACTGCCGCACAGCCCCGAGCGCACCAGACTATTCCAGGAAATGGCACGAATCATGGTTTCGTATGCGCCGTGGAAAATCAACACGCATCGCATTCTCACTGACATGTGGTATCCGTATTTGATCGGCTTTCGCCGGCCGCAGGTGCAGACGCAGAACTGGTGGAAATTTGTCGATATCGACCTCGATGTAAAAAAACAATTTGAGGCACGCTGAGCGTGTATCAAGTTCTGCGTTTTTTAGATTTGCCATGACGTATCGTTTGGCGCATCCATTGCGGGCTACTCCCCCCTTTGAAAAAGGGGGGCTGGGGGGGATTGTAGATTGTGGCGATTACGCAACGATCGACAATCCCCCCAACCCCCCTTTTTCAAAGGGGGGCTTCAAGCAATTGTTTGTCACAACCGCGTGGTTGGTTTGTTTCATGGCTTTTTTTGCGACCTTCGCCACTGCGCAGTCACCCGCAACTACAATCCTTCACGCCGACCCAAACAAAGTGCTGAGATACGCATTCGAGGTCGCTGAAACGGGGTTCGATCCCGCCCAAATATCGGACTGGTATTCGAGCATCATCAACGAGCAAATATTCGATACACCGCTGCATTACGATTACCTCGCGCGGCCAGTGAAGTTAAAGCCAAATCTCCTCGAGGCGATGCCCGAGATCAGCGCCGATGGCACCATCTACACATTGCGTTTTCGCAAAGGTATTTATTTTGCAGATGACCCCGCCTTCGGTGGCAAGAAGCGCGAGCTGATCGCAGCTGATCTCGCATATACGATGAAGCGGCTTTACGACCCGAAAGTAAAGTCGCCCAACCTTTATTTTCTCGATGGCAAGATTGCCGGCATGGAGCCGTTGAAGAAAAAAGCAAAGGATTCCGGCCAGTTCGATTACGACATGGAGAGTGAAGGCTTTGTCATCAAGGATCGCTACACACTCATCATCAAGCTGGTGAATGCCGATTACAATTTTCTTTACCTTCTCGCATCGGTCAATTCAGCAGCCATCGTCGCACGTGAAGTGATCGAAAAGTATCCTGACGACGTCATGGCTCACCCGGTCGGCACCGGTCCGTATCAGCTCACTGCATGGAAAAGATCATCGCGGATCGTGCTGGAAGCGAATCCAAATTTTCGCGAAACCTATTTTGATGCCGAGCCGCCCGCGGACGATGCCATTAAGCAGGTGATTTCTGCAAAGCTGAAGGGTAGGCGGCTTCCCATGATCGGGCGCATCGAGATTTATCCGGTCGAAGAAGAGCAGCCGCGCTGGCTGGCGTTCCTGAACAAGGAGCACGATTTTATTGATCGTGTGCCAAATGATTTTTCGAACCATGCGTTTCCGGGTAACAAGCTCGCGGGCTATCTGAGCAAAGTTGGCGTGCAGATGGATCGCCAGCCGGGGCTTGAAGTCACCTATGCCTATTTCGGGATGGAAAACCCTGTCGTTGGCGGCTATACCCCTGACAAAATTGCGCTGCGCCGCGCGATTGTGCTGGGCTACAACACCCTTGAAGAAATTCGTATTATTCGTAAAAATCAGGCGGTCCCGGCGCAGAGCCCTGTCGGTCCCGGTGCGTTCGGTTTTGAGGACAATTTTCGTACCACCGCCAATGATTACGATCCGTCGCGCGCGCGCGGGCTGCTCGATATGTTCGGCTATGTTGACCGGGACAGCGACGGCTACCGCGAAAATCCGGACGGAACGAAGCTTGAACTGGAACTTGCCACCACGCCTACCCAGCGAGACAAACAATTCGATGAGCTGTGGAAGAAAAGCATGGATGCCATTGGCATCAAGGTGCGTATCAAGAAAGCGCGCTGGCCCGATTTGCTAAAGGAATCCCGCGCTGGAAAGCTGATGATGTGGCAATTGGGGTGGGGCGGTCCGTATCCCGATGCGGAGGCTTTTTTTGTCATGCTGTACGGGCCGAACAGCGGGCAGGCCAATCACGCCCGTTTCAAGAATGCCGAATTTGATCGTTTGTTTGAAAAAGCCCGTGGAACGCCGCAGGGGCCTGAGCGTGCCTCGATTTATCGCGAGATGAATCGGATATTTCTGGTCAATGCGCCATGGAAACTGGGCGGGAACCGTCTACTTACCGATCTCTCGCATCCATGGGTAATCGGTCATACACGCCATCCCGTCCATCGCGCGACGTTGCGTTATCTTGACATTGACCTCGACATGCAAAGCAAACTGAAAAAATGACATTCACCAAATTTTTGCTGCGTTCCTGTGTGTGTGGCGCGACGGTATTGTTGGCGACAAACACTTTCGCTGCCGACAAAGTAAAAACCAGCCGCTTCGCGTTCCTGATTGCCGAGACCAGCTTTGACCCCGCCAAAGTATCGGATCTCTATTCAAACATCATCAACGAAGCCATCTTCGATCCGCCACTCACATACGATTTTCTCGCCCGCCCTGCGAAGTTGGTTCCGAACACCGTTGTCGCGATGCCGGAAGTGACCGATAGCGGCAAGACATACACCTTCAAATTCAAGCCTGGCATTTATTTTGCGGACGACCCCATATTCAAAGGCGCAAAGCGCGAACTGACCTCAACCGATTACGCTTATAGCCTGAAACGTTTTTACGATCCGCAGCTTACGTCTCCGTGGCTTTGGTATGTTGAGGGAAAAATTATTGGTGGCGATGAGGCGCACGCCAAAGCCAAAAAGACCGGCAAATTTGACTACGACACGCCCATCGCTGGCATTGAAACACCGGACAAATACACGTTGCGGATTCGCCTCAAAGAAACCGATTACAACTTTATTTATATTTTTGGCACTGTACAGACGGGTGCCGTTGCACGCGAGGTGATCGAGGCGAATGCGGCTGATCCTGGCGCGCACCCGGTCGGCACCGGGCCGTTTCGCCTCGTCGAGTGGAAGCGTTCGCACAAGATGGTGCTCGAAGCCAACCCGGGGTTTCGCACCCAATTTTATGAAGCAACGCCGGGCGATGATCCGCTGATGCAGGAAATCTATCGGCAGATGAAGGGCAAGAAGCTGCCGCAAATACAGCGCGTCGAGGTATCGGTCATCGAAGAATCCCAGCCACGCTGGCTAGCGTTTATGAACGGTGAAAACGACTACGCCAATGCGCCCAGCGAATTTTCCGGCTTCGCGTTTCCCGGCGGGAAACTCGCCCTGAATCTTGCCAAGCAGGGTTTGCGTGGTCAGCAGTTTATTGAGCCTGATCTGGTCTATACCTATTTCAACATGGAGCACCCGGTGGTTGGGGGTTACACGCCTGAGAAGGTCGCGTTACGGCGCGCCATGTGGCTGGGCTACAACATCAATGAAGATATCACCGTGATCCGCAATGGTGGTGCCGTGAAAGCGGAATCACCCATCCCGCCAGGTGTGGCGGGTTACGACCCGGCTTTCCGCAATCCTTACAGCGAATACAACCCTGCCAAGGCGAATGCGCTGCTCGACATGTATGGCTATCTT
Organism: Betaproteobacteria bacterium; assembly: GCA_031401935.1. Taxonomy (GTDB): domain Bacteria; phylum Pseudomonadota; class Gammaproteobacteria; order Burkholderiales; family Usitatibacteraceae; genus UKL13-2. The sequence continues at coordinate 10,971 of JANNRY010000084.1, forward strand.
GATCGCGATGGCGACGGTTACCGCGAAAATCCCGATGGCTCAAAACTGGTCATCGAAAAAGCTTCCGAACCCGATACCACGACCAAACAGTACGATGAATTGTGGCGAAAAAACATGGACGCCATCGGGCTCAAGATGACGTGGAACAAAGCGAAGTGGCCAGACCTGAACAAGCAGTCGCAATTGGGCAAGCTGGCGATGTGGCAGCTGGCATGGGGGGCCGACTATCCGGATGCGGAAAATTTTTACCAGAATTTGTACGGTGGCAATATCGGACAGAGTAATCGTTCCAAATTCAAGCTGCCCGCCTTCGACAGACTCTACGAGCAGGCGCGACAGATGCCACCATCGCCAGAGCGAAACAAGCTTTATGTCGAGATGGCGAGGTTGGTGTCGGCATACGCGCCATGGATTCCGAATGTGCACCGCTTGCGCAGCGATGTGATTCAACCCTGGGTGATCGGCTATGTGAAGCATCCGATCCTCGGCGCGCCGTGGCTATATATGGACGTTGATGAGAGCAAGCGGCCCAAGCAATGAGATGGGGCGCCGATGTTGGTGACGCTATAATTACAGGAGTTTTTTCGTTGAAAAATCAGGAATTTATTCCTTCTCCCAAAGGGGAATGGTTTTTAAAACTCTAGCACTGGCGAGGCTCCTGGAGCATTTATACGCTGGAGCGCCCGCCGAATGGCGATCTACATGTTTTGGCTTTAGGAGTGTGATGTGCGTTGGTCTGTGACAAGAATAATATTTCAACGACTATTGAGCCCAATGATTGCGGCCTTTTTCGTCACGACGTTGACCTCCGGCGCTCTTGCGCAAGCCGTTGAAAAAAAGACCCTCAAGATCGCCTTCCGCTCCGCTGAAACAGGCTTTGACCCGCAACGGATAGAAGACCGTTACTCCGTCGGCATTTGCGAGAATATTTTTGATTCGTTGATCAGCTACGACTGGCTGGCGCGTCCCGTGAAAATGGTTCCGAATATCGTCGAGTCCGTGCCAGCGGGTGAGGAGGGCGGGACGCGTTTCACCTTTCGACTAAAGCCCGGTATTTATTTTGCTGACGACCCCATCTTCAAGGGCAAGCGCCGTGAGCTGGTGGCCAAAGACGTTGAGTATGCGATCAAGCGGTTTCGCGATCCTGCCAATCGCAGCCCGTATTCGTGGTTGTTTGAAGACCGGATTGTGGGCCTGGACGAGTTCGTCGCTGCCGCAAAAAAGAGCGGCAAGTTCGATTACGACGCGCC